>CBFGQN010000558.1:0-3108 GCA_965650895.1 uncultured Ignavibacteria bacterium
GGAGATGTTCGCGTCATCGGGGAGTGTGATACCGGAGAGCAAGGGTTGAATCTTTGTCTGGAAAGAGAGCCGGGAGCGGTATTGCTGGATGTAGGACTTGCCGGGGCGATCAACGGTATCGAGGCGGGAGTGAACATCCGGAGGGAGTTCCCGAGAATGCCCCTTCTCTTCTACTCGATTCAGGACGATGACGAATACTACAGGACCTTCCGGCGCAGCGGTATTCTCAGCCACTACGCTTACGTTCGCAAGACCAATTACCTTCTGCCGGAGATGATCCTCCCCCTGTTGCGGGATGCGGTCGAGGGGAGAAGCTTTATCGATCCGGATGTGGAGGTCCGGGTGCGGGAAGTGCGGCAGAAGGATGACGCCTCGCCGATGGAATTGCTGGAACCGAACGAGCGGGAAGTGGCCCGGATGATTGCCGCCGGCATGAGCAACGAGCAGATTGCCCGAAGCTTCGGGTTCAGGGACAAGAGGACGATCAGCAGGACAAACGGCCAGATCTATGCTGCCTGGGGACTGAACGAGTCGACGACCGATGAAAAGATCGCCCGGACCCGTGTGGCCATCATCGTCAGAGAAGGGAGGATGATACGCTGGAACGCCCGGGGAGAGGCGTTGGTCCGGAACGAACGGGGAGAATGGGTGGAATGGATCCGATGACGGCAAACTTTGATCTGATTGGCGGGGCTGCCTTTACTCTTTCCCTGTTCAATGTGGTTGTGCCGGTCTGGCTCGGCGTTACCGTCCTTACAAGTGCCGAAGAGCGGAGTCCCGGCGTCTGGCTGGCCGGTCTCAGTCTTCTGGCGGCCGGCCTCTTCTTCACCTTTCACACGGCGATGCTGTACGGCCTGCTTCCCCATCTGCTCCGGGAGATGCGGATTCCCGAGCAGATCGGGTGGGTGCCGATTACCCTTCTTCCCCTCGCATGGTACGGCACGATGCTCTGGTTTGCCGGGTATTTCCGGAAAGGAGAGAATCCGGGGGGAGTCGTTCTCCGCATTACCGCTGGTGTCCTTCTTGTGATGCTGATCGGTATCGGTCTGCTCCTCTTCCACAACTACTCCGTAGCAGCGGTTCTCTCCGGTCCCTATCAAAGCATTCACGACCGTGAGCACCTCTATGCCTCGATATACAGCGGTGGGGAATGGCCGGTATTGTTCATTCTCTATATATTCTATCTGCTGCTCTGCTATGGTGCCGCCCTGATCACTCTGCGGAATCTGAAACCGACCGGACGGGAGAGTGGTGACGCCGCACGGATGCGGGCCCGTCCCTGGCTGGTTGCGGCCACCGGAGCGCAAACCGGAATTGTCCTGGTTGTCGGAGCTCTCTTCCTGCAGGTGGTCCGGACAGGTCGGCAGCCGGTGTTGCTTGCCGAACAGTTGTTTGCCTTTCGGGGATATGATCTTGCGATTCTCTTTCTGGTGACGGCCGCTCTTCTTCTGTTGGGAGAGGCTATCGTTCGCTACGAGATCTTTACGGGCGTCGTGATTCCCCGCCGGGGATTTCTGAAACGATGGCGTGGCGTTCTGCTGATGGGAGGAGGAATCGGAGCCGGTGCTGCGGTCGCCATTTGGCTGCGTATTCCCGGTATCTACGGAGTTCTCGGCTCCATCGTCTCGCTGGCCGTCCTCTATGCTTTCCTTACCCGGCGTTCGATTCTCGAGCGGGACAGATATCTGGATGATCTGCGGTCCTTTCTTGTTCTGGCGAAGGAAACCACCGATACGAGAAACAGTGTTGAAGAGGAGACCGCCCGTTCCTTCCGGCTTCTCTGTCGGGACGTGCTGAACGCTCGTTCCGGCGGACTTTTTCCGGTTGAGTCCGCCTCCCCTCTCTTTTCTCCCCTTGCTTTTCCGGAGATACCCACCATTCCGATTGAAGAGTTCCTTCCCCGTTCTCCCGATCCCGGTTCCATTGCTGTCATGTCCTCTCCGTCGGGAGGTGAAGAAGAATATACGGTGATCGGACTCTGGAGCGGGGAAGGAATGGCGGGACTGCTTGTGCTTGGCGAAAAGGAAGACGGCGGGCTGTATACCAGAGAGGAGCTGGAGCTGGCTCGCGGAGCGTGCGAGAGATTCCTGGAAATTCTGATCCGCAAGCGAATGGCCGATCATCTGACCCGATTGCAGGGAGAACGACTCTCCGAGAATCGTGTGCAGGAAATTCGCGTGCGCCGGTTGCTTCACGACGAGGTGCTGCCGCAGATTCACGCGGCAATGCTGGCATTGCGCAACGATGCAAACCGGGATGAAGCCGTCGCCACTCTGGGGGATATCCACCGCCTCGTCTCCGATCTGCTTCGCGATCTTCCCGTCTCCGTTATCGAGTCGATCGAACGTGCGGGCTTTGTCCGGACGTTCCGGCGATTGCTTGAAGATGAGTTCCGCAATACGTTTGCCAAGGTGAAGTGGAACGTTGACGAGGGGATCGATGTGGCCGTCTCTTCCCTCCCTCCCCTGGCTGCTGAAACGCTCTACCAGGCAGCACGGGAGGCCGTGCGAAATGCCGCACGCCATGCCGGCGGAGACAATCCGTCCCGTCCGGTCGATCTGCTGATCGGCCTGTGCCTGAATCGGGCGGATAACCGGATCGAATTGATCGTCGAGGATAATGGGGTCGGACTGCCGACTCCATCGGTCACTTCATCTTCGGGAACGGGTCGGGGACTGAAACTGCACGGCACGATGATGGAGATTGTAGGAGGTTCAATGAAAACGGAAACACCTGGGCAAGGAGGAACACGGGTGCGCCTGCTGTTGTCGGCCGGTGATTGAAGGCCTGATCGAAAAAGAGAAGAGATCCCCTTCCCGACCAAAACCCTCAACGTCTGACTCCCTGCAACAGGTCTTCGTGAAGTTCATCCTCCGGGTCGTTGCTGTGGATCACCGACATGTCCCCGGTCGTCTCCAGCACAACGGCCCGGATCTGATCCGGATGCAGGATATTCGCCTCCCGCAGCTTGGCCCGAAGGTCGTCCTCCGTGATCCTTCCCTTTTTCATATTGTGCCAACAAATATTCTTTCCCTCCATCAGCAGCAAAGGGCTGTTGTCGACCATCTTCTCGAACGGAGTTGCTTTCCTGAGGAGGGAAATCAGGAG
>CBFGQN010000559.1:0-3106 GCA_965650895.1 uncultured Ignavibacteria bacterium
CAACCAGACTGAGCGCCTCCTCCATCAGATGCTCTTCATCCCCCTCGAAATATCCGTCGTGTTTGAATTTCAGCTCTCCGTTCTGATCGTAGATCAGCGCATACGGCACTTCCGTTCCGTTCACCGTCTCGAACACTTCCTGATTGGGATCAAGAAGGACGGGAAACTTGAATTTTTTGGCCGTCACGTAGGGGCCGACTTTCGACATGGTCTTCGTGTTGTCGATGAAGACCGCCACGTACTGTATGTTGTTGGACTGGAGCGAATCGTAGATATCGTTCACCGCCTGCATCTCTTTCTTGCAGGGAACACACCACGTGGCACCGAAACTGACGATGGTCACTTTTCCGGCTCCGAGATCGGCCAGCGAGGTCTGGGTCCCGTCAGGCGCCTCCAGCGGAGTGCTGAGTGTGGAAAGGTTCTGGGCAAGACTTCCGGTTACCGACAGAAGGAACGCAACGAGCGCTACCGGAACAAGAGTTGAGATTCGCATAGTGCTTTGTGTATTGAATATGAACGGTTCAAATGTCGATTGCAGGACTGCAACGCCCTTTCCGATGCATCCGGGCAAGGACCGTTTAACAACGGATCGGATTTCCGGGAATTGCAGACTGCAGATCCGTTTCCGGCACTCCACCTGCGTTGACTTTACCGTATCACCAGAAACGACTGTCGTCCCCGCAGGACTCCTTCACTATCCAGATGCAGAAGGAAATATGGTCCGGCTGAGAGATCTTCCCCCAGCTCTGTCCCCGTTGCGAATTCTTCCAGCTTATGTTCCAGAACCGTTTCGCCCCGGCTGTTGACGACCAGAAGTCGATCTCCGGCATTCATCTCTCCCGAGATGATAATCGGTCCCTGTTGAACCGGATTAGGGGTAAGCAACAACTGACTCTCTTCCGTTTCTCCTTGCTCCTGATTCTGAACCGATAACGTACGGAGATTATAGTAGACCGTCATTGTCAGGCGAGTGGTGAACTGATCTTCAATCAGGGCAACCGCCGGGCCTGTAAACGTCTTGTTGAATGCAGTCGGGACAACCGGATCCACCAGATGGATTGAATCAACACCTGGAGGCCAATCGGGGTTAAGGATCGAGAGGCGCAGCGCCCCTCCCGTATTGTTCCGTAACCCTATGGTAAACTCAAGGGAAAATCTTGTCTGTTCTCCCTCGAGTACCGAATCCGGAACACCACGAAAATCTTCCTGCCAGATACATGGATCACCTGCAAAGGGTCCGTCACACGGTCGTTTTAACCAGGCATAGTATGACTGAGGAGGGAGAAAAGGTATCTCCACTTCTCCTTCATCAGTAGTGTCGGTATACTGTGTCCCGAATCCGTACCAGACATTTGCCGGAAGCGCCCCCGACTGATTGACCGGTGTAAAACTGATTTTCCCAATCGATTCAAAATTCTCCTGACTCAGCAGGGTAGACCCGCCGGACACCATCAAGACAGCAAGCAGCAGCCCTTTATAGCATTGTAATCCTTTCATCATTCTATCCTGTAGATATATTCCCATGCCAAACATCTATCTATTGAGAAAAAAGGGCGGACCCGAGGTCTCGAGTCCGCCCTTTCGTTTTTCACCACTCTTTCCTTCTCTTCTCAGAGAAAGAGGAGTCGCCTTTTTCGGCTTACCGTGTGATCACGACATGGCGAAGTTCCGTCTCGCCGTTCGAGGTCATCATCTTGTACATGTAGACCCCGGCGCTCAGTCCCTTGACCGAGAAGTCGACCGACTCGTGATCGGTAACCGTTCCGTCGAAGAGATCGGCAACCTTCTCGCCCAGCGAGTTGTAGAGAGCCACGCTGACGTGACGCTCACCCGGAACGGCGATGTCGAAGGTCATCCGGTCGCTGACCGGGTTCGGATAGGCTGCGCCCAGATTGAGCGACGACGTCGGAACGCGCGTCAGCTTCACCGATTTCGTCAGCGAGCTGTTGACGCGAACCGCACCGGCCTGTCCGGCCGTGAACTCACCGATGTAAGCACCGGTTGCTGCGTCGGTGACGATGTAGGTTGCATCGACGTTCTCCACCGAGAGGACGACCGGATAGGTCACACCACTCAACGCGACGACGTGCTCGCCGTTGCGGGCCGATGTCCCGCTGACGAATCCGTTGTTGTCGAAACGAACGTCGAACAGACCCTCACCCGGCACCGGCGGCATTTCGTAGCGCTTGTTGTCTACGTTGCCGTAACCGAACCAGAGCTGCGAGTTGCCGTGCTGGTCGTTGTCGGCGATCGTCAGGTTGTTGAGCATCTGATAGGGCTTCGTCGGCTCCTCACCGGCAATACCCTTGCGGATCGGCTCGGTCGGCTCCAGACGGTACCACCCGGTTCCGCTCACCTTGATCCAGTAGCCGTAGCCCGGCTCGATACGGGACGTCTGCTCGTAACCGCGACTTGTCAGGTAACGATAGACCTCGCCGGTCAGGCGCGGAATCGGGTTGCTCTGGAAC
Organism: uncultured Ignavibacteria bacterium; assembly: GCA_965650895.1. Classification (GTDB taxonomy): domain Bacteria; phylum Bacteroidota; class Ignavibacteria; order OLB7; family OLB7; genus JAGWAZ01. The sequence goes on from CBFGQN010000559.1 coordinate 2,469, forward strand.
GGACCGAACGTCATACCGGCGACGGTCGTCGGCACCGAAAGAGCGCCCACCGTGTTCCATCCCTCGAAGAGACGGATTCTGAACGGCGTCAGGACCTCGTGAATCAACATGACCGGAACACCGGAAACCGTGTTGTCCAGAATGTCGCTGTACTTGACGAAATAACCGATACCGGCCCGGACCGAATCCTGCACCGAGTACTGGTTCTGCGTAAAGCGGATCGCACCGGAGTTCGAGTTCGGGAAGACCGAAGAGGAACGCGGATCGGACGGATCCACCGGCAGCGAAACGAAGTTCCAGCCCCGGTTGATCTCCGGGAACTGCACGACGCGCGGCAGCAGGTAATCGATGCAGAACGACTTGACGCTCGGGTCGGCAATGAAGATTGCACGTCTCGTGCCGCCGATGTTCGCCCCCTCGGTCCGCATATTCAGGGCCTGGTCCACACCGGAAATGTTCTGCTTGAAGATAAGCTGGGATCCGGTTGGAAGATCGGCCAGATCGTACTCGAGCACCACCGGGTAGTCGTTCACATTGTTTACATCGAAGTTCACGCAATAGGTGTGAATCGTCTCGATGTCGAAGTTGCGAATGTCAATGCTTGCCTCATCGTTGGTCGAGCGAGGAGTGCGCCCCGG
>CBFGQN010000560.1:0-3104 GCA_965650895.1 uncultured Ignavibacteria bacterium
ATTTAACTTAAGGTGGAAAACCGGCTGGTGATTTTGGTAAAATGGAATTAGTAAAATCGGATATGTGTATGCGCATCGTAAACGAAGATGTATATGTATGCTGATGTTTTATTATATAGGAATAGTGTTTTCTGTAGTGCTGTTTTCGAGTTGTGTAAAGGATGATGCTGTAATGGATAAACATAAATCTGAGTCGCTAACTTCATCTGGCGACTCAGTTGTTCTGGTCGTTTCAGTTGGCCCCGGCGATGACTTCGATGAAAAGCCTACCTCTAGTGTGCGCGTTGTCTCACCTGGAGGTGAGTCGTGGACTACTAATCTGGCAGATGATGCTACTTCTAAACATGTATTTAGTGCTTATTCTGTAGGAGATACATTGACGCTCAATCTCTATCCTTTTCCTGATAGAAAAAATGCTGGTTTCTATAGTATCCCATTTAGTATGAATAGATCAATGATTGTGACCTTTCCTGAAAATGTACCGGTGTTTGATACCAACGTGCTTGCGATTCGTATTGGAGCAGATTCGATTGAAGCAGTCGGTCGACAGGTGATCGGCGTGCCATGGTCCTACGGCGACAGTCTGCAGGCAAAACATTTGAACTTCAAGCGATATGTCGTTCCCCTTTGAGGGTTGAGTTGATCTCTGAGAAACGGCAGAGGGTGAATACCAATCCAAAACGTTTTGTCGTCCGGCAGTGATCTCGAAATGATAACCGGGGAATACCCATGATGCGGCTTGTTCTGCTTTGTTCGCTTTGTCTCATCACTTTCGTTTCGTGCAATAAGGATGTCCTCCTTGAGGAAGTTCTGGAGTCGGCAGGGCAACGGTTGGAGATCAAGGAATACTCCGGACTGTACCTTTCGGGCTCGGACAATTCACCAAATCCTGTGTTCTATCCGTGCGATTCGGTCTTGACTCCAAAGGATGAACGAGACATTGATCCGGGGCACGGGTTCCCTTGGTATACTTCCGGCAAATCATTTTGCGAGAGAATTATAGCCCGTTTTCTACTATAGCTCGATGATTCCAAGCAAACGGCACTTGCAATCTCATTGGCCGGGAGTATACCTTAAATCGGTTAACAGTTGGGTAGTCTGTCGCCCCATGGATAGTTTCCTTGAACAAGATTCCATCATTGAAACTCCAATGAGGCGGTATCTGGCTTCCCGGTATCCTGAAGACTCTCTTGAATATCTCGATCCTCTGAAGTCATCGACATTCGATCCCCTCTTTATCACAGTCAGAGGTGCTGTCTTCAGGAAGCTTGCTTCGGATCCGTGCGTCACGTTGAACTATGAGGGGATGATGATCTATATCTATGAGGTGATCGACGTGCAGGAGCCTTACTATGTACAGTGCCCGTGAGCTGTTCCGAATCCGTAAAGCTTATTAGTCATTGCCGAATGCCGATTTATGATTGTCGAGTGAAAGGGAAAAGGATAGAGGAAGTGGGCGGATGGAAACGAACGAAGAGGAATGGCGATTTTCAATTGTCGATTTGCGAATCCGTGGTGATCCGTCCGATCCGCGTCATCCGTGTACTATTTCCCGAGCGATCCAACGTTCATCCCTCAAACCTCGTGACTCAATCAATGCCCGCCGGAGCCGGAAGAAATTCGATATCTTTGATGCCCGAAATCATCAGGAGAAACCATCACTTCATCTGCCATGGCAAGACGATCACAATACCGGTTCTTCCTCCTTCTTCTGTCGGTCCTGACCTTGCTCGCCGCTTCCTATACGGGAATATGGGCCCAGCCACGTGATTGCACTCCTGTCTGGTACGATGACTCCTGTCGGTCGTATATGCTCGAACGGATCCGGTTTGGTCTTACCTTCTGGGACCAACTGTCAAGTGGCGTTAATCGGAATGGGCAACTGTCATATCTGTCGCGGCAACTTCCCGAACGACGTGTTTACATGTTAATGAATATCGACGAGGAAACGGGAGAGAAAACCTATCGAGAAAATGGTGTCCTTTCGGAACCTGTCGACACGCTTGCGACCGATGTGAAGCTCACGCTCCTTGCATGGCAGGAGTTGAGGCTGGGGGAGGGGCCGATTAATCAGGTGCTTCTTGCCTGTGCAATCTACAAGGATTCGGTCGGGAGTCCGGCGTGGGCGTTGGTGATCATGGAAGCCTGGGATTCATCGTCTGCCTGGTGTGTGCGATGGTGGGGGGGACGAACCGCTGAAGCGATACGACCACCGGCCGACAAACGAGGAGGTCTACGAATTCCTTGAGGCCCTGAATTGTGTCGAGTGCCGGATGTTCATCTTCGATGAAGCGGGGAAGTACGACTGGAACGGGTTGCCGGTAACGTTCGTGAAGGGAGAGGTCTGCGAAGAGAATTGGAAGGGGGCAATCGGAGAGAAGCCGACAAAAGGATTTCCGCCCCGGTAGGGACATGGTGTACCATGTCCCGAAATTGCCGAATGCCGATTTGCGATTGTCGAATGAAAGGGGAAACGGTACACGGATCAAACGGATAGCCACGGATTCACACAGATCATATCCGTGCCCATCCGTGTACCATTTCCGGAGCCATCCAATCATTCATCAATCAAACGCCTCCTCAATCACCCCACCCCCGACGACATCATCCCCTTCATAGAGCACCACCGACTGTCCCCGGGTGATCGAACGACGCGGTTCGTCGAAGACCACCTCCAGCCGTCCGTCCGGCAGCGTGCGGCAGATGCCTTCCTTCCCGTCGTCCTTGTAGCGGATCTTGGCGGTCAGTCTGCGGGGTTCGTCCAGATTTCCGTACTTGATAAGGTTCACGTTTCCGGCACGCAGACCGCGGTTGAGCAACTGGTCGCCGGTTCCGACTTCCACCTGATTTGCCTCGGGATAGATACCGATCACGTAGAGGGGCTCTCCGGCGGAGAGGCCGAGGCCCTTCCGCTGACCGATCGTGTAGAAGGGATAGCCGTCATGCTTGCCGATCTCCTTTCCGTCCCGGACAATCGATCCTCCGGAGACTTCCTCCTCAAGTCCGTCCACGTTCTCCTTCAGGAAGCGGCGATAGTCGTTGTCCGGGATGAAGCAGATTTCGTACGACTCACGCTTTCCGGCGACCGGCAGGTTGTGCTTCCA
>CBFGQN010000561.1:0-3102 GCA_965650895.1 uncultured Ignavibacteria bacterium
CAACGCAATCGAACAGGCGATCCTGGACCACAAACGCCTGATGTTAGTGGCGATGGCCACGGGGACCGGCAAGACGTTCATGACCGTCAATCAGGTCTACCGCCTGATGAAGTCCGGAGTCGCCAGGCGCATTCTCTTTCTGGTCGATCGTCGTGCCCTCGCCGCCCAGGCCGTCAAGACGTTCGCCTCGTTCGAGGCGGAGCCGGGACTGAAGTTCGACAAGATCTACGAGGTCTACAGCCAGCGATTCCAGCGGGAGGATCTGGAGGAAGGGGAGACGTTCGATCCGAAAGTGCTGCCGGCCTCCTATCTGCTGGATCCGAAGCCGACCCATGTCTTTGTCTACGTCTCCACCATACAGCGTATGGCGATCAACCTGTTCGGACGTGACGCCGGTCTGGAGATCGCCGACGAACCGATGGAGGAGGATGCCGAGCGGGAGAATATCCCGAGCCACGCCTTCGACGTGATCATCGCCGACGAATGCCATCGCGGCTATACCGGTTCCGAACTCTCCGTCTGGCGGGATACGCTGAACCGGTTCGATGCGATCAAGATCGGACTGACGGCGACTCCGGCAAGCCACACAACCGCCTACTTCAGGGATGTCGTCTATCGCTACGAATACGAGCGGGCGGTGCGCGAAGGCTATCTGGTGGACTACGATGTGGTGACGATCAAATCGAATGTCCGCATGAACGGACTCTTCCTGAGCGAAGGGGAAACCGTCGGGACGATCGACACGAAGACCGGTGCCGAGAGGCTCGATCTGCTGGAGGATGAACGGCAGTTCGAGACCTCCGATATCGAGGCGAAGGTGACCGCCCCGGATTCCAACCGGAAAATTCTGGAGGAGATACGACGCCATGCCGAGGAGCATCAGCGGGAGTACGGACGGTTCCCGAAGACGCTGATCTTTGCCGTCAACGACCTCCCCCATACCTCGCACGCCGATCAACTGGTCGATCTGGCCCGCGATGTCTTCGGTCGGGGGGATGCGTTCGTGCGGAAGATCACCGGACGGGTCGACCGTCCGCTGCAACGCATTCGCGAGTTCCGCAACCGCGAGTTGCCCGGGATCGTCGTTACGGTCGATATGCTCTCGACCGGGGTGGATATCCCCGACCTCGAATACATCGTCTTTCTTCGTCCGGTAAAATCCCGTATCCTCTTCGAACAGATGGTGGGACGGGGAACGCGCAGGGGAGAGAAGTTCCCGGACAAGTCACACTTCACCCTGTTCGATTGCTTCGACGGAACGCTGCTGCAGTATTTCAGGGGGGCGACCGCGATCACTACCGATCCGCCGCAACGCCCCTCCCGCACCGTCGAGCAGATTATCGAGGATATCCGGCAGAATCGCGATCGGGAGTACAACATCCGGTGCCTGGTCAAGCGGCTGCGACGGATCGACAGGGAGATGACCGGGGAGGGACGCGACCTCTTCGCCCGGTTCATACCCGACGGCGATCTGGGTGGATGGGCCGGAAGACTCCCCGACGCCCTCCGGAACGACTTCGCCGCCACGATGAAAATCCTGTGCGATTCCGCGTTTCAGAAGCTCCTGCACACCTGGCCGCGTCCGGACCGGGTCTTTACCGTGGCATACGGAGCGGCCGACGAGGTGAGTTCGGCATTCCTGATCCGCGACGGCGCCGGGGCCGAGTACAAACCGGATGATTACCTGCAGAAGTTCTGCGAGTTCGTGCGGGACAACCGGACCGAAATCGATGCGGTCGGTGTGCTGCTGGACAGACCGGGGGAGTGGAACCCCGATGCGCTGACGGAACTGCGGAACCGAATCGCCGCCGGTTCGATCCGCTTCACCGAAAAGAATCTTGAGAAGGCCCACCGGCTCCGGTACCACAAGGCGCTGGTCGACATCATCTCGATGGTCAAACATGCCGCCGCCGAAACCTCTCCGCTGCTGACGGCCGAGGAACGGGTCAGGGCGGCCTTTGCCGTGGTCACCTCCGGGGGGACGTATACGCCGGAACAGCGTGCGTGGCTGGAGCGCATCCGTGACCACCTGGTGCAGAACCTGGCGGTCAGCGAGGATGATTTTGAAATCTTCCCGATCTTCAGCCGCCACGGCGGGTGGAAACGGGCCGACCGGGACTTCGACGGAAGACTCACAACCATACTTTATGAATTTAACAGGGCTGTTGCCGCATGACCGATATCGTAAACAAACTCTGGGGATTCTGCCACACGCTTCGGCATGACGGGATCGACTACGGCGATTATATCGAGCAGATCACCTATCTCCTCTTTCTGAAAATGGCCGACGAGCGTGGCGTGACGCTGCCGGATGACTGCGACTGGCGGAGTCTGGAAAACAGGGCCGGGACCGAACTGATCAACCACTACATCGATCTGCTCCGGACGCTCGGGACGCAGACCGGACTCCTCGGCGATATCTTCGCCGGAGCACAGTCCCGCTTCAGCAACCCGGTGAACCTGAAGAAACTGATCGGACTGATCGACGAGACCGAGTGGACCTCGCTGGAGGTGGACGTCAAGGCGGCGGCGTTCGAGGGGTTGCTGGAGAAGGCTGCAAGCGAGGGGAAGAAGGGGGCCGGCCAGTACTTCACCCCCCGCATCCTCATCCGGTCGATCGTCAGTTGTATCCGGCCCGATCCCCGCGCCCACAAGGAGTTCACCATCTGCGATCCGGCCTGCGGCACCGGCGGCTTTCTTGTGGCCGCATACGAGTGGTTGCTCGATCAGACCGGAGGGGGGGCGCTCGGTCGCGAGGTGGCCAACAGGTTGAAAGGGAAGGTCTACTTCGGTCAGGAACTGGTGCAGCGTCCCCGCCGCATGGCTCTGATGAACCTCTACCTCCACGGCATCGAACCCCATATCAAACTGGGGGACGCCATCTACGAGATACCGGAAGGGGACCGCTTCGATGTGGTCCTGACCAACCCGCCGTTCGGGACGAAGGGGGCCAACCAGACGCCGGACCGGGAGGACTTCACGATCGCCACCAGCAACAAGCAGCTCAACTTTCTGCAGCACGTGCTGACGATTCTGAAGCCGGGGGGACGGGCCGCGGTGGTGGTGCCGGACAACGTGCTCTTTGCCGACCAGGCGGGGGAT
>CBFGQN010000562.1:0-3099 GCA_965650895.1 uncultured Ignavibacteria bacterium
GGACGGGAGTGCCGCTCGAACGAGGTGGAGATTCCGGTGACGATCATCACCAACGAAGTGAAGCGACGCGAGCGCCTTGTCGACAAGACGATCGACCGTTATTCGCTGGTGCTCTTCAAGTTCGACAGTAACGAAGAAGGGCCTTTGAACGCGCGGATTCTGAAGACCTACGTCTACGAAGACATTCGCCAGGGTGCGCAGATCAAGGTGACGGGATATACCGACATTGTCGGTCTTGAGGATCGTAACCTGAAGCTCTCGCAGGATCGCGCCGGAACCGTTGATAAAGGCATCAAACGGAACGTTTCCGCCAGCAAGATCGCATCGCTGAACACCGAGGGTGTCGGTGAGACGCAGCCGTTGTTCAGCAACGACCTGCCGGAAGGACGTTTCTACAACCGTACGGTGCAGATCGTTATCGAGACGCCGACCGGCGGCGAGAGCTGAGATGTGAAGGGGTAGCTGTGAGCGGTCAGCTTTGAGCTATCAGCAGTCAGCTTTGAGAGTGAGACTGAGTAACGCGCCCGTTCCCTTTGCGGGAACGGGCGCGCTTTGTTTATCCCCGATCTTTCCTTTCACCACAATCATATCCTTGCAGGAGGTTCACCGTGAAGCCTTTCTTTTTCTTTCCATTCTTCCTCTGTGCATTCCTTCTTCTCTCCGACGGAGTCCGGGCACAGAATGAGAACCGACCCACTATTGCTCTGGAACTATCGGCCGACGAACGTTCACCCGATATTCCGGAGAAGTACCGGGACTTCCGGGGACTGCTTATTGAAGAGTTTGACGTCATCGAACTCTATCCTCTTCTGACCTACATCTTTTTTGATTCGGCAAGCGGAGAGATTCCGGAGCGATACGCAATGTTCAGTACCCCGACCGAGACCGAAGGGTTTTCCGATACGATCGCATTGGGAGGAACACTCCAACGGTATCGTCAGGTGCTGAACATCATCGGGTACAGGATGCGAAAGTATCCGGAGACGAGGATTACGCTGGGAGGCTATAATTCCGCCGGAGGTGGAGCTCCCCCACAGCCGGGGGAAAACCTCAACACCTCTGGAGAACGTCAGCAGGTCATCTTTGATTACCTGACCACTATCTGGCAGGTCGATCCAAACCGAATTGAATTGCTCCAACCCTCTTCCGGACCTGCACCAACGCGTAGTAGTTTCATGGATCCCCTCGGCTTGGTTGAGTACCGCCGCGCCGAAATCCGGAGCAATGACTGGGAGATCATGAAACCGATGGTCGTCAGGGAAGTGCGCCGCTTCCACACTCCGTACCGGGTCCGCTTCCGGCTTTCAAACGGCATAGCCGATGAGCAAGTGGCAGGACGGGAAATCAGGATTCGCCGGCAGGGGGAGCAGTGGGACACGATCACTGATTTCGGGATCGCGGGGCCCTTCTCTCCCGAATGGAACTGGTACCGCCACGGGGATCCGGAACTGCAGATCGCCGAAACGGAAGCCCCTTATGTAGCCGAGTTGATCGTTCGTGACAAAAGCGGGAAGGAGCACAGATCGGACCTGCTGGAAATTCCGGTTGCCGTCATCACAAAAGAGGCGAGGAAGCGGGAACGACTCCCCGACAGAACGATCGCCCGGTATTCGCTTGTCCTCTTCAACTTCGACAGCGACGAGCCGGGAATTCTCAACGAGAGGATTCTGAAAGAATACATCTACGAGGACATCGGCGCGGAGGCAAAGGTCCGGATTACAGGTTACACCGATGTAGTAGGACTTGAGGACAGAAATCAGCGCCTCTCGGAAATGAGAGCAAAAGCAATCCGCAAGGGGATCGAGCGGCATGCACGCGATACGACCGTCACTTCGATGGAGGCTGACGGAGTCGGCGAGACGCAGCCCCTCTACTCGAACGCTCTCCCGGAAGGACGCTTTTACAACAGGACCGTACAGATCATTGTCGAGACGCCGAAAGAAGAGGAGTGAAAGCATTCGGCTCTACGCTCCTGTTTCATTTTCGACATTACAGCCGCAACGCGTGAAGTGTGACAGAGGAAAAGAACACCCCTTGGTGATTCTTTGTGCTCTTTGTGTCCGCACGCCGTCCGCCGCCGCGGACATCAAAGACCGCGGCGGATGGTGGTTATTCTTTCACGAGGAACATCGCTTACAACGCTATACGGTCATCACATCCGAACCGCCACTTCCATAACAGAGGTCCGTTATGCAACGTCTTCTTTTTTGCATTCTTCCGATCTGTGCGATCGTCATGCCGAGGGGGGATTGCACCGTTGCGCAGGAAGCATCACTCCCTCCGCCGGATATCCGCGTTCTCACAGATGACCGCGATGCCGGTATTCCGGAACCGTACCGAAGTTTCGAGGGCATCCTGCTGGAAGAAGTCCCAGTCATTGAACTCCACTCCATCCTGCCGTACGTCTTTTTTGATTCGGCAAACGGAGAGATTCCGGAGCGATACATCATCTTCCGCAGTCCGGAGCAGAGGCTCGGCTTCTCCGACACAACCATTCCGGGGGGAACGCTTGAAAAACACCGTCAACTTCTGAACGTGATCGGCTACCGGATGAGAACGCATCCCGATACGCGCATCACGATCGGCGGCTACAATTCCTCGGGACAGAGAGTCCCCGAACAACCGGGGGAGAACGTCAACATCTCCAGGCAGCGTCAGCAGGTTGTCTATGACTACCTGACGAACATCTGGCAAATCGATCCGAACCGGATTGAGTTGCTTCCGATCAGAGAGGGGGCTCCGCCGGAAACGTCAAACCCGAAAGTTCCGGAAGGAAGAGAGGAGAATCGTCGGGCGGAGATCGGCAGTTGGGACTGGCAGATCATGAAGCCGATCATTGACGTCGAGCTTCGCCTCGTACCGGTTGCCGGAACGCTCGGCATCGATTTGCCCGCCGACCTTCCCGACTCCGTCCGCACCCGGGGCATGATCGCCGTCGCTCATGCCGGTCGGGAAAGCCGGATGGTGATCGAATGGGGGAGCGATCCCGACTCGATCCCTCTTGAAGACTGGTATACGGGAAGAGGAATCGGACTTGCAGACACGCCGTCGTCGTTCACCGCATCTCTTGTCGTTCAGAACGAAAACGGAGAGGAGTTC
>CBFGQN010000563.1:0-3096 GCA_965650895.1 uncultured Ignavibacteria bacterium
CGTCCCCTTCTGCGGGCCGAACCGGCTCTGCGTCTCGGTCTTGTCGACAGGATTTTGTATGATGACGAGATCGAAGACGTATTCACAGCGGCTGCAAACGACGGCGATACGTCCAAACGTCTCCGGACAGTCGATGTGGACGAGTATCTTCGATACAGACGGAACGGGGAGGGAGAGGGTGAAGAGAATACGATTGCGCTGGTCTATGCATCGGGTTCGATCGTTGCCGGCGACAGCGAGTATAATCCGAATCCGTTCTTCGGCGGAGATCAGCTTGGCAGTCAGACCTTCGTCAGGTCCATGCGGAAAGCTCGTGAGGACGAGAATGTGAAGGCGATTGTTCTCAGAATCAATTCTCCCGGCGGCGGACTTTCTCCGAGCATGATGATGTGGCGCGAGGTAAAGCTTGCGGCCGAGGCGAAACCGGTGATCGTCTCGATGGCGAACGTGGCAGCCTCCGGCGGCTATTACATCGCCGCACCGGCCCACGAGATCATCGCCGAGGCGACGACGATTACCGGCTCGATCGGCGTCTTCGCCATGGCATTCAACGTTGACGGATTTTATGAGGAGACGCTGGGGATCAACACGCAGATCTATCGTTCCGGTCCCCATGCCGATATTCTGTCGCTGATGCGGGATCTGACTCCGGAAGAACTTGCCTTTGCCGAGGCGGAGATCGACACGGCTTACCGGCAGTTCCTCGATGTTGTCGCCCGGGGACGGAATATGACTCCGGATCAGGTCGATTCGGTAGCTCAGGGGCGTATCTGGACCGGAACGCAGGCAAAGGAGATCGGACTGGTCGATGAAATCGGGGGGCTTGAACTGGCCTTCGAGCGGGCTGCGGAGAAGGCCGGGGTCAGTGACTATCACGTGCGGGTCTTTCCCGAACCGAAGGACAAGATCCAGATGCTCCTGGAAATGTTCGATATCGACGCCAATGCGATGGGAATTGAGAAGATGCTGGCGATGAACGACCCGAAGCGGTTGCTCGACCTTCGCAGGATCGTCACCGACGCCCTGAAAGACTATTCCGGAGTGCAGGCCCGTCTGGTCGGCATCCGCTTCGACTGATCGTATCGGTATCCGTTTTTTTGCATTTTTCCTTTTGAGTTTCTCAGAGCGAAGAGAAGATTTACAAGCCTTGGCAAGGATTGTATCTTCGCGGCTAGACCAGCAGTGTTTCAGCCACACATGTGGTGTATCTTCCATAAAACCCGTGCAATCATGAAATTCTTGTTGACCCTTGCGTTTCTCTTCCCGGCCTTCGCCGTTGGACAAACAGACTACGATATTCGAAAGGCGCGGTGGGGAATGGCAGAGGAAGAGGTGAGGAAGACCGAGGAGGTGAAGCCCATTCTTGACAAAGTGCTTGACAACGGAGCGCGGTTTGTTGTCTATGAGACCAAGCAAGGTTCTGATAGCTGTTTCTTGGGTTACTACTTCACCGATAGTAATCAGTTATACATGGTCTTTATCCAGTTCACAGACAGACATAAAGGACGCGACGACAAATTCATCGACGACTATAATCGAGTGAAAAGTCTCTTGGAAAAGAAATATGGCGATCCATCCTCCGAGGACGAAGAATGGTCAAGTTCGACTTCGAAACAGGTATGGGGAGACCAGCCTGAGGTTGCGGTCAAAATGGGGCACTTAACATATGAATCCAACTGGATAGTAGAATCGGATGGCGAAGTGCGAACATATATTGAGCATACCCTTGAGGGCGAAGATTACGAGATCAAGCATAACCTTACATATCAATCTGCTGACTACTGGCAGGAGGTAAGTACAGACGACTATTAAGACAAGGCGGGCTTACGGAAATATTACCCCTTGCGTCTCAGCTCAAACTCTACGTCCACTTTTTGAATTTTGCATTTTTCCTTTTGAACGCTTCTTGAATTCTTCAGCAACACATGATCCGCTCCTGACTCCGGCCGAGCGTTTGCGCTACAGCCGCCACATCATGCTGCCGGAGATCGGCGAGGAGGGACAGCGGCGACTGAAAGGGGCGAGCATTCTGCTGGTCGGCGGAGGGGGACTCGGCTCGCCGGCCGCGCTCTACCTGGCGGCCGCCGGTGTGGGACGGATCGGAATTATCGACGGAGATCGTGTGGATGAATCGAACCTGCAGCGACAGGTTCTCTACGGGGTCGGTGACAGAGGGGAGGCGAAAGTGGAGGCGGCGCGACGGCGACTTCTCGATCTGAACCCGGAAGTGGAGATCGAGGGGATCGGCGAATTGCTGACGGCGGAGAACGGAATGGAGCTTGCCTCCGGTTACGATATCATTCTCGACGGGGCCGACAATTTTCCGACCCGCTATCTCTGCAATGATCTTTCCGTTCTCCTGAAGAAGCCGCTGGTTCACGGATCCATTTTCAAGTTTGAAGGGCAGGTCTCGGTCTTCGGTTACGATGATGGGCCCTGTTATCGCTGCATTTATCCGGAGCCGCCACCGGAGGGGACGGTCCCGAGTTGCGGGGAGATCGGTGTACTGGGTGTGCTTCCGGGCATTGTCGGCACGCTGCAGGCAACCGAGGCGTTGAAGCTGATGCTGGGAATCGGTACACCCTTGTCGGGACGAATTCTTCTCTATGACTCGTTACAAATGTCGTTCCGCGAATTGCGGATCGGGCGCGATCCGGATTGTCCGGTCTGCGGAAAGAATCCGGCAATTCGGAGCCTCTCAGACTATCGTTACAAGGAACTTTGTCTTACCGGTAACTACACAACCAACAGGAGAACAACGGATATGAGTATTCCGGCAATTACCGTAGAGGAACTGGCGCAATGGCGCGAGGAAGGAAAACCCCACACACTGATTGACGTTCGCGAGCCGAACGAATACGAGTTTGCGAATATCGGCGGAACCCTGATTCCGCTCGGCGAGGTGCAGAACCGCATGGATGAGATTCCGACCGAGGGTGACGTCGTTCTGATGTGTCGCAGCGGCGGCCGTTCGGGTCAGGCGGTGGCGATGCTGGCGGCTGCCGGTCGGACAAACGTGAAGAATCTGACCGGAGGTATTCTTGCCTGGGCGGACAAGGTGGATCCGTCGGTTCCGAAATACTGACAGGGAGTGAG
>CBFGQN010000564.1:0-3093 GCA_965650895.1 uncultured Ignavibacteria bacterium
ACGAGGTTCCAATAGTTCAGTTCGTATGCGGCCCGTTCTTCGGCAGTTAGGCCCGAGCGGAGCAACGAGTCCGGCGGCGTTCGATCGGCTAGCGCTGCCCGCAAATAGGCTGCATTCCCCGGATCGCGCTCCGCTTCTGTAATGCAGTTCGTATGCGATGTAGGCTCCGCCGGCTCCATCCGGGATCAGAGCCGGTTTTTCTTCGGAGTGGGGGCTGCCGGCGACGACGGCGACATCACCTTTGGCGCCCCATCCGATCACGCCGTCGGAGGTGATCCGCGTGGCGATCAGATCGCCGTTGAGCAGGTCGGGCTTTCCGTCGGCGTCACGTACGATCAGAGCCACGGCATTTCCCTGTCCGTCGGACCAGGTACCGGCAATCCGTTCCCTCCGGTTGGAGTTCGCCACCCAGACGGCCTTCTCCCACACCAGATTCCCTTCGGCATCGACGCGAACGGCGGCGACATCGATTTCCCCGGCATAGGTGCCGCTGGTATACTCAACCTCATAGAAGACAATGGCGCCGTCGGCCGAGGGGACCAGGTGGGGATTCCGTTCAAGGTGGGCCGACTGGGCCAGCAGGCGGACCGGACCGGAGAGAGAATCTTCCCAGAGATCGACCCCTTCGCCGTTGAGTCGCCGCATCACCACATCGCGGTCTCCCCGGTTCTCCTCATCGGTATGCTCGATCGTATAGCTGAGAAACAGACCGCCCCCTCCGTCGGGAATAGCCGACGGATCATATTCCCGCACCTGCATCTCGGAAATCGGTTTCGGCGTTCCCGATCCCCAGCGAACGTAGCCGTCTGAGAAGAGCTTTGTTCCTTTCAGATCGTAGTCGCCGGTATACGGACCGGATGTCGTGTGGGTCGGGATCAGCACAACGTACTGATCGATCTGTCCCCGCGCGGTCGCCGGCGGAAGAAGGAGGGAAAGAGCCAGACAGGAAATGAATCCTGAGAGAATCGTTTTCATAGCCGAACAAAAAACATAACCGGTTTGATCATCATCCGGGCGATCAGGGTGAAGATAAGAGAATAAAAGAATATCTTTCCACATTCTTGCTTCGATCGGAATTTCACTGAGAGCGACTGAATTGCGATGATACCTACGATTGACGACCGTTCCGTTCTACGTTTGATACAGATTGCACTGGCAGAGGATGTCGGCACCGGCGACCTGACCTCGGAATCGCTTGTCGATGCTGCGGAGCGCGTACACGGCGTTCTGCTGGCGAAAGAACAGATGGTGCTGGCCGGTTCGCCGATTGCCGGACTGGTCTTCGGTGAGGTTGACCGGGCAATTACCTGCGAGTGGCAGGTTCCCGAAGGGGCCATTGTTGAACCCGGGACGATTCTGGCCCATCTTCACGGTCCGGCACGACCCATTCTGACTGCCGAGCGGACGGCACTGAACTTCCTGCAGCGCATATCGGGCGTTGCGTCGCTGACCAGACGATATGTCGAACGGGTGGAGGGGACCGGTGCAACGGTTCTCGATACGCGCAAGACGCTCCCCGGCTGGCGGATTCTGGACAAGTATGGCGTGAAGATCGGCGGGGGGGAGAATCACCGTATGGGACTGTACGATATGGTGATGGTCAAGGACAATCATATCGCCGCGCACGGGTCGATCCGGGCGGCCGTGACGGCCGTTCGCCGCTACTTTGATCTGCGCGGGATCGAGGGGGTGAAAATCGAAGTGGAGACGGCCGATCTCGACGACGTCAGCGAAGCCCTGGCATGTGAGGGAATCTCCCGCATCATGTTCGACAACTTCAGCCTTTCCGACCTGGAAAACGGTGTCTCCCTTGTCGACGGAAGGATGCAGACCGAAGCGTCCGGAGGGATCACGCTGGAGAGGATACGGGATGTGGCCGAAACCGGTGTGCAGTACATCAGTGTCGGCGCATTGACCCATTCGGCACGGAGCGTTGATATATCGCTGGATTTCAAGTAGAGAGAGGGCGAATGCCAATGTTCGAAGTGCGATTTTCAATTGCCGAATGAGGAAGGTTGAAGAAGGGAAGGCGTGAGAAGTCAATCTTGCGTGCGGAATCCCCCTGAACTCTTTTCCCCTTCGACATTCAACAATCGCCAATCGAAAATACCCGGCGCTCCCTCGACCATCACCTTTGTGGTTTCTTTGTGTCCGCACGCCATCCGCCAGGGCGGACATCAAAGACCTCGGCGGATTGTGTCTTTGTGGTAAAATTCCCGACAAACCTTCCTTCTCTGCCGCACCGGAAATTTTCGAATGACGAAGTGCGATTGTCGATTGCAGAGACCACGAAGAGTCTGCACCACTGACTGCTCAAAGCTCACTGCTCAAAGCTCACTGCTCAAAGCTCACTGCTCAAAGCTCACCGCTCAAAGCTCACTGCTCAAAGCTCACTGCTCAAAGCTCCCCTCAAAACAACGCCTTCCAATCCGTCGCAAGAAAAACCCGCACGGCAAGGATCAATGCAAAGAGATAGAAAGCCCCTCCGGCAAACTTGAAGATGTAGGTGAAATAGGTGACCGGAAGGCGGGTTCTCATACGGAGAATCAGTCTGAGCAGAAGGTGAAACCAGATGAAAACCCCGGTACCGAAGCCGAGGGCGTAGAGCGCATTCCCCCAGAACCCCGGAGCAAGCCATGATTTTGCCTGGATGAATCCTGCGACGGCAATCAATGAGGGGAGGAACGAGGGATTGGCCAGATTCATCACTCCCATCAGCACGCCGACCATCAGGGCCGAGGAGAAGCCGAACTTCCGTGCCTTGTTCTCCCGCAATTCCTCTTCTTCGGTCGAGTGGCGCAGATCGTCGCTGGTAGCATGGAAGTACTTCCGACCGAGGACCAGAAGAATCGCGATACAGGCGATCTGGAAGGCCAGCTCGAACCAGGCGTGACCGGCGAGAAAATGCTGAAATTCGAGAATCAGAGCCGAAGAGGCAAAGGCGGCGATCAGCGCGTAGACGCAATCGATCAGCGAAGCCCCGATACCGATCCGCAATCCGGTCCGGAAATTTCCCTGGACTCCCTGTTTGATAACGGCAACCGAGATCGGACCCGGAGGAATCGACATGCCGAAGCCGACGACCAGACCGAT
>CBFGQN010000565.1:0-3085 GCA_965650895.1 uncultured Ignavibacteria bacterium
CGTCAATCAGGTGCAGAGTGTGGTCTCCGAGTGGCAGAAGGCGAATGATCCCTCCTCGGACGGGGGATCCTACATGTTTGATCTGACGGTCTACGCCAGCCAGGGACAGCTTCAACCGTTGATGCAGGTGACGAGTTTGCAGTACGGGTTGTCCTCGTCGTAGATTTGAAGAGTTCACGCGAAGAGCAAAGGCGCAAAGGGAAATCCCTCTTTGCGCCTTTGCTCTTTGCGTCCTTCGCGTGATTCTCTTTGCTATTTTCAACCGACAATGTTGAAGCAAGTACGAAACGACGGACAGGCAAACATGAACCGATGGCTTTTTCTTCTTCTGCTCCCCCTGATTCTATGTGAGCAGGCACTCCACGCACAACAACCCGCCCCTCCGCACGAAGCGCAACAACGTGAATACGGCAGCGACAGAGTCCGGACGGAACAGGAGTGGGACCGGATCAACAGGGAACGAGGGTTCCGCTACACCAGCCCCGAGCGACCGGTCCTTCGGAAGCGAACGCAGGAAGAGTGCGATCCGGATCATATCGTCTTCGGCTGGCATCCCTACTGGATGGGAACCGCCTACGAAGACTACGACTACGGTCTCCTGTCGGACCTCTCCTACTTCTCCTACGAAGTCGATCCGAACACGGGAAATTATCAGACCATCCATTCGTGGAAGACCACCGACCTGATCACCCGGGCAAAGGAGGCGGGGCGCCGGGTCAACCTCTGCGTCACGCTCTTCAGCGGACACGCGACATTCTTCGGAAATCCGGATGCACGGCGGACACTGATCGACTCGCTGATCGCACTGGTAAAGCTGCGGGATGCCGACGGCGTCAACATCGACTTCGAGTCGGTCCCCGGTTCGCAACGGGAGAACATGACCGGCTTCATGAGGCAACTCGGCGAACGATTCGATGCGGAGCTTCCCGGCTCGCAGATTTCCATCGACCTGCCGGCCGTCGACTGGCAGAAGACGTTCGATGTGGTCGGCATGGAACCGTATGTCGATCTCTTCATTATCATGGGTTACGCCTATCACTGGACCGGTTCGCAGCAGGCCGGACCGAACGCGCCGAAGAACAACGGCTCGTTCTGGAGTCCGTACGACCTGACCCGTTCGATCAACTACTATCTCGACCTCGGGCTTCCATCCCGCAAGCTTTGTCTGGGTCTCCCCTGGTACGGTCACGGCTGGGGGACAACGAGCGATCAGTTAGGATCGGCAACACTGGGACGGGGAAACGCTCTGTTCTACAGCGCAATCCGGCAGGACCTGGATACAAACGAACGGATGCGGCAATGGGACATCCATTCTTCAACCCCGTGGTATGCATACGAAGTCGGCGAGAACCTCTGGCGACAGCACTGGTACGACGATGAAATCAGTCTCGGTCTGAAGTACGATCTGGCGATCATGAAGGGACTGGCCGGCGTCGCGATCTGGGCGCTCGGCTACGACGGAGGCTATCCGGAGATGTGGGAAGCTCTCCGCTCCCGCTTTGCCGACTGCGGCCGAACCCCCTGCGGGGGAGAGCTCACCGACATGGGAGGACCGACCGGGAACTACGTTGCGAACGACCTTTGGAGCTACACGATCAGACCGGAAGGAGCCACCTCGATCACACTGGCATTCAGTCAGTTCGATCTTGCCGACGATCATCTTCTGGTTTTCGACGGACCGGACGAGAACGCCCCGCTGATCGCCGATCTGACCGGCGCCTCTCCGGGCGCACACGTCACCGGACGGAACGGAACGATGACGATCAGATTCGTCTCGAACGAATCGCAGCAGGGGACGGGATTCCTCGGGACCTGGGCGTGTTCCACGCTGCCGTTGAGCCTTGAAGAGGAAAGCGATTCGGCCTTCTCCGTTTCTCTCAACCCCAATCCGAGTACAGGCGAAAGCAGTCTTCGCATCACACTCCGCCGGGCTTCGGAAGTGAGGGTAACGCTTCACGACATGGCCGGACGAATGCTGGGAGAATTCGTAATGGAACTTGCGGCGGGAGAGGGGATCATTGAACTTGGAGAGATTGTTCGGCCGCTGGCCGCCGGGGCGTACTTCCTTCGTGTTGAAACGGAAACCGGCGAAAAGAAGATGGTGAGCGTGATGAAAGCGGGCCGGTGAGGATATCAGTTCTGTATTTCCTCTGGCCGATGAAGGCATCCGGTAAAAGTATGCTCCCTGAAACTCCGTATATTGTTCCGCGATGTCAATGGTCACAGAACATAGTCCCTTTTCGGCAGAAGCCTTGCAGTTTCTTCGCGCCCTGCCGCAGACGACGGATACCCAGATGTGGTGCAAGCAGTTCCGGACAGCACTCATGCAACTGCTGGGGGATGTTGACTACATGGTGGTTAACGTCAACGCGACGCTGAACCTGTCCAATCCGGAAGAGGATGCCGAGAGCCACTTTCAGGTGCTAAGGGAGTCCTTTGACAGTGCCTCTGTGCGCCACCGGGCGGTCCTCAAACGCCAGCTTGCGTCAACCGAGCGGTGGCGTGATATTCTTGAGGACGGGAGGCACAACGGTTTTCCCCTTGAGAAGTACCATGAAGCCATCGGATTCGATTACCTGTATGCGGGGAAAACCTATTGCGGCTCCATTCTGCTTTTCCGCTTAATCCACATGCCGCCGATTTCCGAGGAATCGCTGCACCTGCTCGACGAGATGCGGGAGTTCATTGCCTTCCTCTTTTCCGATCATATCGCCCGGTATCAGGCCACGCGCCCGCACGAACTGGCCTTTCCCGATCTGGTCAAGCGCATACGGCAGGACGTGTCGCTGACATCACGCGAAGAGGAGATCCTTCTGCTCCTCGTAACGGGGTTTTCCTACGATGAGATGGCCGAAACGCTCTGCGTTTCGAGAGGCACCATCAACACACACATTGCCTCGGTCTATCAAAAGCTTGGCGTAAAAAGCGTCAAGGATATTGTTTCCCGCTATCTGACGCCCCGCCACTGAAACGGCAAAACCATATTTTTATATGATTGATTTCGGGTAGTTATTCCCGTAATCTCGCATCATGAGACGCGCAGACATGGCGGTCATCGTGATGGCGATCTTGCTCCTTCCAGAAT
>CBFGQN010000566.1:0-3051 GCA_965650895.1 uncultured Ignavibacteria bacterium
TGCTCCCCTGGATACACGAGGCCAGGACAAGAGCAAGCAGAAGACCACATACACAGCAACCGGGGTTGTCGCTGCGAAGAACTCTTTCAGGCATACTTCTTCCCTCTTGTGAGTGAACCTTACCGGCCGTTCCGTTACCGAAGCTCTGTCCGCCGGAAACTCAACGGACGATCATGCAGTGTTGCACAAGTTCCTCTCCTCCCCCCTTCACTACCAGATAGTAGACTCCCGAGGGGAGATCGGCAACGCGGATCGTTTGTCGGTTCTCACCCGGCTCCAGCACCATTTCCTCCGGCTCCCTCACCCGATCTCCTGCGGCATTGAACATTTCGATCCGCACCGGCATGCGTGAGCCGAGCGTGAAAGTCAGCGAAAGATCCGCCGTGTGCGGAACCGGATTCGGTTGGATCGAGAGATCCAGGAGATTCTTCGGTCTTTCCGTATCGCGCACGCTGCTCAGCGTATCCACGACAACTGCCTGCAGATTTGCGTTCCAGCTCAGCGGGCAACTATCCTGAGCAATCACCAGCATATCGGTGTAAGTCCCCGGTTGATCTGCAGAAAAGCGTACCGGAATGATCAGGCGTTCTGAAGGTTGAAGAATCAGAGGAGTCGACGGGAGGTCGGCCTCGAAACCTCTTGAGCCGGGATTCAACAGAATTTGTTTTATCCTGATCGGGCGGTCCCCCTGATTTTCCACTACCACTTCTCTCTCCTGCCTTGTCCCCGTGTGCACCGTGTCGAATGTCGGCGACGCCAGAGCAAGACGCGGGGCAACGTACTCGACCGTATCGTAGAGCACGTTGCCGCTGTAGTCGCGAATCTCGATCACCCCGTATGCATCCCGTTTCGGATCAACTACCTCCAGATAGAAACCGGCTGTCCGGTTCTCCCCCGGAATAAAGGCATCGACGGTCAGACGGTAGTTTGAACCTGCGTTTCCATCGATCCAGATTGTCGAAAGGTTGGAACGGGAAGAGGCGTCATCCGGCATATCCCGAACCGTGGCGGTAATCGTTCCCCCGCAGTCGACCGTTTTGTTCAGCACAGGCGCGACCGTATCGATAATTGTCCGGTTCTCAAGAAGCAGAGCAATGGGGAACCCGTAGGAATCAAAGCTGTTGCCGGCATAGAGTGTGGCGGAAAGCGGACCGGAACTGCGAACTTCCCACATGCCGTTGGTTATCGCACTGGTCAACGCTCCGTATTTCTTTCCCTGAACCGCGGTGGGGAAGTCGTAGCCGGCACCGGGGAGAGCAGTCGACAGCTTCCGCCAGTTTCCGGCACCGGCCGCTTTAATCTCCGCATCGGCAACCGCCGCCGAATCTCCGACAATGTTGATAAAGTTTTGCGGAAAATCCTCAGCGGGAGGAGTTGCGAACACAAACTTGTCCTGATACTGCTCGACGGGCGGCAGGACGATATAGAAGGGGTCGCTTCCAGCGGCGTTGTCATATGTCTGACTGTTATTGTACTGCACCACCTGGATCAGCTTGTTGGAACTGAAGGTCAGCGGACGACGTTCCTCCTCACGGAACTCGATCCAGCCGACTCCCTGCTCTCCTCCAACGCTCGTAAGCGTGGTAAACTTCGTCCCGTTGATAAAGATCTCCGCCCCCGGTTCTCCTGCAAGAATCCGGTAGGTATCCCCCTTTGTCCGGTTTATAAACGGTACGGCATTGTAGGTCCGACCCCAGGATGTAACCGGCGTCATCATCTCAACGAGATGATCACATGCCGGATAACGGGAGTCCGGCAGAAAGGTGCAATTCTGCCCGGCGGTTACCGCCACGGGATGTGAGGCCAGGATATGGGCACCGGTCAGATCGCCGCCATTGCCGACCGACATCGCCGAGAAGACATCCCCCCTGTTCATGGTAATCGTCAATGTCTCTCCTTCCCCATGGTTCGGCGTGTTCATCGGATTGGTGATCGTTACCGTCGTGTTGTCGTATGGAGCGATCACCATGTATTGCGATGGAAGGTTCTGACCCGCACCTTCAACCGAAGCGGCCGAGGAGACAACGTATTCTTTCCCCAGTCCGCTGACCGGAAGCGCCAGAAGACCGTCACTGCTGAAATTCGTCCGGTTCATCCCGTAGACGACAATCGGAGCCTCGGCAACGATCCGTACGGCCTTGTTCCGGTAGATCTGATCGTCCGGGACGGGGGACTGATCATCCCGTACGAATATCTGCCCTTCAAGGGGGGAAAGCTCCACTGTGACAACATCGTTGGGAACCGTAAGAACGCTTCGCAGGAACTGTCCCCCCGCATAGACATCGACCTTGGTCTCCACGCTGGAACTGATATAAAGCTGTATGTATTTTCGGCCGGTCGCCGCTTCCCAGTTTGCCGGGAAGGCGAGATAGAACTCAGTGCCGACATTGCTCTGTGCGTGCGTTTCGGCAGCGTTAAGGGACAGAACGGTAATCGATAACAGAAGAAGGATCTTCAGAGGCTTCATAAATATTTTTCTCCGGGTTGATGGTGTGTAAACGGCAATGGGACTCGGGTACGGGGAAATATCGCAAAAAGCGGGCCATATCCATACACAACCCTACAAGACTTTTCGATTGCATCCGCCCAAGCCGTACCGTATCTTTGTTTTTCTGTGAAGTGGGCAGCGGAGTCGCGCGCCCACTTTTTGTTTGTTTGAGGTAACATTCAGCAATGGTCGGTCTGCCGGAACATATCGAACAGCGCATTGCCGAGGCGGTGGGTGAGCGGAATCTTTACCTGCTGGAGATCCTCCGGCGGGGCCGGCAGAATTCTACCGTCCTGGAAGTCATCGTCGACGCTGAAGAGGGAGTGGATCTTGATGCGCTGGCGGAACTGAGTCGAAGCGTGGGGGGGATCCTGGATGAAGAGGAAGAGGCGATCAAGGGACGCTACCGACTGGAGGTCTCCACTCCGGGACTTGACCGCCCGCTGAAACATGACTGGCAATACCGGAAGAACATCGGGCGTTTGATCAAGGTCCTGTGGAAAGATGATGAAGGGAAGGAACGGACCGATCTTTTCCGGCTGACCGGCACGAACGAGACGGAA
>CBFGQN010000567.1:0-3047 GCA_965650895.1 uncultured Ignavibacteria bacterium
AGCTGGGAACGGATCGGACTGGAACGGGGGATGGCGAAGGGATTGGAGCAAGGATTGGAGCAAGGATTGGAGCAAGGATTGGAGCAAGGACTGGAGCAGGGGTTAGAGCAGGGACTGGAAAAAGGTATGGGGCATATCCGCGAACTGGTGCTCGACACATTGCGCATCCGCTTCAACTACGTCATGCCGGGGACGGAGGAAGTTCTCGGAAACGTATCATCGGTTGAAGATCTGCGCGAACTCCACCGGCTGGCCCTGACAGTTGAAACGACCGAAGAATTCACCCGACAACTCAGCAGAATGAACGACCGGCAAGGACCGGACGCATAACGAGAGACGAAATACGTGAGCAAGAAGACACTACTGGAAGTCCGCGACCTGGTCACACAGTTCAAGACCGACCGCGGCATCGCAAAGGCAGTCAACGGCGTTTCCTTCAACGTCTACGAAAACGAGGTTCTCGGTATCGTGGGGGAATCCGGTTCCGGCAAGTCGGTCACCGCTCTCTCGGTGATGCGACTGATCCCGAACCCACCGGGGGACATCGTCAACGGATCGATCAGGCTGGAGGATCAGGAGATCCTGCACCTGCCGATCGAGAAGGTACGGGAACTGCGGGGGAACGAGATCGGCATGATCTTCCAGGAACCGATGACCTCTCTGAATCCGGTTTTCACCATCGGCTTCCAGATGAAGGAAGGGATCATGCTCCACCAGAAAGTGGACGAGAAGACCGCCCTGAAGAAAGCGGCGGAGATGCTCGACCTGGTCGGCATCCCCTCACCCAAGAAACGTCTGGACGACTATCCCCACCAGTTTTCCGGCGGCATGCGTCAACGCGTGATGATCGCCATGGCCCTCTCCAACAATCCGAAACTGCTGATCGCCGACGAGCCGACCACGGCCCTGGACGTGACGATTCAGGCACAGATCCTGGAGTTGATGATCGAACTTCAGAGACAGCGGGAAGGGTCGTCGATTATTCTCATCACGCACGATCTGGCGGTAGTCGCCGAGACGTGCGACCGGGTGATTGTGATGTACGGCGGAAAGATCCAGGAAGTCGGAACCGTCCGGCAAATCTTCAAAAATCCCCTCCACCCCTACACGCAGGGGTTGCTGGAGTCGATTCCCCACCCGGTGAAGGGAAGCCGGATGCAGCGACTGAAGGCGATCCGGGGGAACGTGCCGAACATTATGGAGCTTCCCCATGCCTGCAAGTTCAATACCCGCTGCGACTACGCCCTGCGGGGTCTCTGCTTCGATGTGGAGCCGGAACTCGCCGAGATCGAACCGGGACATTTCGTCCGGTGCCATTTGTATGAAGAGTCAACAGAAGCGGCAATGAAGGAAGAGAAGGGAGCGGCGATTTCATAAGTCCGATCATCCGGGCATACTGTCCGCCGGACATACTGTTTTCTTCTCAACCACCATCATAAAATCCATGAGCGACAAACGACTCCTCCTTGAAGTCAAGGATCTGAAAATTCATTTTCCCATCTATGCCGGACTGTTCCAGCGTAAAGTCGCTACAGTCAAAGCCGTCGACGGCGTCTCCTTCACCATGTACCGGGGCGAGACGCTCGGTCTGGTAGGAGAATCGGGCTGCGGAAAGACGACGGTGGGACGGACCATCATCAACATCACGAAACTGATGTTCCACGACGCTGAGATCAGCGGCGAGATTCTCTATCATATGCCGAACGGCGAGGTCGTTGACTTTGCCAAGCTGAGTAAAAAGGGCATGCGTCGGTACCGGAGCGAAGTGCAGATGATCTTTCAGGATCCCTACAGTTCGCTGAACCCGCGAATGACCGTCGAGCAGATCATCGAGGAGCCGCTGAAGATTCACCGTTCGGAGATGGGCCGGGAAGATCGCCGCGACCGCGTGCTGATGCTTCTGGACAGGGTAGGACTGCAACCGGAACAGGCCGGACGCTATCCCCACGAATTCTCCGGCGGTCAGCGCCAGCGCATCGGCATCGCACGCGCACTGGCGACAAATCCGGATCTTATCATCTGCGATGAACCGGTCTCCGCACTCGACGTGTCGGTGCAGGCGCAGGTCATCAACCTGATGCAGGACCTGCAGGACGAGTTCGACGTCAGCTTCCTCTTTATCGCACACGATCTCTCGGTCGTCGAGCATATCAGCACACGCATTGCGGTGATGTATCTGGGACACGTCGTCGAGCTCGGCGAATCCGAACAGGTCTACTTCAACCCGACGCATCCTTATACTCGGGCCCTTCTATCGGCGGTTCCGCAGGCCGATCCTGACAGCGGTCGTGCCGGGCGGACGGTGCTGGAAGGGGACGTGCCGACGCCACTGAACAAACCGAGCGGCTGCCCGTTCCGCACCCGCTGCCCCATTGCCCGCCCCGATTGTGCGGAGAGCTTCCCGCGGTTCGAAGAGAAAGAGCCGGGACATTGGGTAGCATGTCCCTATGTCGGAGCCGGGGTGGAAGTCTAAGATGGGCAATTGAGCGTTGAGTCAGGACTATTCCGATATTCTCCCCGGCCTTCGTCGCCGGGCGCAAAAGCTCGGCAGAACGATTGCTTTTCCCGACTCTCTCGATGCACGCACCCTGAAGGCTGCCCGCATTCTTGTTGATGAAGGAATCGTTCAGCCGGTTCTCGTGGGAAACCGAACGGGAATAGAACGCCTTGCCGAATCCGAAGGGATATCTCTTGAGGGAGTCTTGTTCGTGGAGCCGGGGACGGATCAGGGACACTCCCGCCGTGCGGATGCTTTCTATAACCTTCGTCGGCACAAAGGGACTTCGATTGAGGATGCCGAAGAAGTCATGCACGACCCCCTCTACACCGCCGGCATGATGGTTCTGCTGGGGGAATGCCACGGCTGCGTTGCAGGTTCCCTCTCAACCACGGGGGACGTTCTGCGGGCCGGTATCCGGACGATCGGCCTCCGGGAACAGATCGCCACGGTCTCCTCTTTCTTTCTGATCCTCTTTCCCGATAAGGTATACGCCTTCGCCGACGGCGGTGTGGTGCCGAACCCGACATCGGAACAGCTTGCCGATATC
>CBFGQN010000568.1:0-3019 GCA_965650895.1 uncultured Ignavibacteria bacterium
ATCTTCAGCCGCATCCTCCGTCGCGAGGCCGAGGCGCTCGGCTACACCTCCAGCTTCACGATCTACGACAGCGACGATTCCCTCAGCGTCATCCGCCAGATCATGACCGCCCGGGGCATCTCCCCGCAGGACTATGCGCCGAAGGCGATCCGCAACCGCATTTCATCGGCCAAGAACTCGATGATCAATCCCGGACTCTATCGCGCGCAGGCCGCAAACGGACTGGAGGAGCGGGTGGCCCGCGTCTACGAGGACTACGAGCTGAAGCTGAAGGGGAGCAATGCGATGGACTTCGACGATCTGCTGGTGAAGACCATCGAACTGTTCGAGATGCGGCCGGAGATTCTGGCGGCCTGGCAGGAGCAGTTCCGCTATGTGCTGATCGACGAATATCAGGATACGAACCGGGCGCAGTACACGGTGGTGAAGATGCTGGCCGGGAAGCACCGGAACATCTGCGTCGTCGGGGACGATGCCCAGTCGATCTACCGCTTCCGTGGAGCCGATATCCGGAACATTCTGGATTTCGAGCGGGACTATCCCGACTACAAGATCTACCGGCTGGAGCAGAACTATCGCTCCACGCAGACGATTCTTGCGGCGGCCGACGATGTGATCGCGAACAACCGGGGACAGATCAAGAAATCTCTCTGGACCGAGAACGACCGGGGAGAACAGATCAGCGTGCTGACGTTGCGGGATGAGCGTGACGAGGGGAGCGAGGTGGTCCGCCTGATCCGCGACGAACAGAACCGGGGCGTCCGTCTCGACGAGATCGCCGTTCTCTACCGGATCAACTCCCAGTCCCTCTCGATCGAGGATGCTCTCCGCCGGGCCAATATCCCCTATACCCTTGTCGGAGGGGTCGCCTTCTACCAGCGGGCGGAGGTCAAAGATGCTCTGGCCTATCTCCGGCTTCTGGTCAACGAGCGGGACGATGAATCCTTCCTCCGGGCGGTCAACCGTCCGGCGCGGGGGATCGGCGAGGTCTCCATCCGCCGACTCCGTGCGGCGGCCGACTCCCGGGGAGTTCCCTTGCTGGCGACCGCCGGCCACGCCGACGAGATCGCCGACCTGACGCCCCGGGCTTCCAACGGTCTGAAGAATTTTGCCGGTATGATCGAATCGTGGCGCCGGACGCTGAACGACGCTCCGTTGCCGGAGATCGCCCGCATGGCCCTGACCGAATCGGGACTGATCCGTTCGTTCAAGGATGAGGGGACGCCGGAAGCGATGGCCCGGTGGGACAACGTGCAGCGGTTGCTCTCGCACATTGCCGAGTATGTGGAAGGAAATCCGGAGGGGACGCTTGATCTGTATCTGCAGGAGATTTCTCTCCTCTCCGATCTGGACAACTACGATCAGGCCGACGACCGGGTGACGTTGATGACGATCCACTCGGCCAAAGGGCTGGAGTTCGAGACGGTGGTCGTTCCCGGGATGGAAGAGGGGCTGTTTCCGATCGGACAGACGGCCGGCGATCAGGAGGAGCTGGAGGAGGAACGGAGGCTTTTCTACGTGGCGGTGACGCGGGCGAAGAAGCGGCTCTACCTGACGAATTGCGAACGGCGGTACCGGTTCGGCGAGTTGAGCTATCCGACCCCTTCGCGATTCCTGAACGAGATCGGCGACGAATATCTGCGCTTCAGTTCCACGGCTCCCCGACCGACCTCTCCCCGTTCTTCCTTCGGGGGGGCATCGATCCGTTCGCGCGGAGCGAACACGCCGCAGCGACAACAGCCCGAAGAAACGTTCGACGAGTGGGCACCCGATCCGATTCCCGATGACGACTACTCGCAGGTGCCGCGATCGTTGCAGGTCGGCGCAATCGTCGCTCACGATTCCTTCGGCAAAGGGCGGGTCGAAGCGATTGTCGGTGAAGGGGAGAAGTGTCGCGTCACCGTCCGCTTCGAGGGGGTGGGGCGGAAACAGTTGATGCTGAAATTCGCCCGTCTCCGCGTGCTGTGAAGTCTCCGGAAGAGAATCGGTGAAAACTTTATCCGGAGGCTCTTTGCTGCAAGCCTGAAGTGCAATATCTTCCGGTCTGCGTCTGCGGATACAGGGTGATTTCCGTCGACGATCATCATTCACAGTGCCACCGTCACCTGAACCTAATCATCAGTATGAAGAAAAACGACTCGTCTCGCGGCATCCTCCTGTCCGTTTCGGTTATTCCTGCTTTCCTGCTTTTTTTCTGTCTTCCAACTCTCACCTTTTCCCAGAGCCGGGGATGGGAACTGCTCGATTCGGATGAACATCTGAAAGCGCGGGAGTGGTTCGAAGGCCGCCTTGCCGAGGACAGTCTGGATCTTTCGGCATTGAAGGGGATGATTATCCTCTCGGAGATTCACGGCGATCCCCTGCGTTACCGCGACTACGTCACCCGCTACATCCGCACGACGTGGGACGAACCGGTCTACCGGGTCTTCCGCAACGTCTTCGACGAATCGGATACGCTGATTGCGGAATCGGCGATGAGTGAGGCGGCAAAGATTTCGGCCCGTATCCGGCTGGCCTCCGAGCATTTGCGCTACCGGCAGCGGGAGAAGGCGGAGGAGGCGTTCCGCGCTCTGGCACCGACCAATCGGTGGAGTCTGATCGGACCGTTCGAGAACATCGGGGGGAGCGGCTACATCACGTCGTATCCGGTGGAGACGAAGCCGTTCAAGTCTGATGCCTCCTTTGCCAACCACATCGGAGTTCCTCTTCGCTGGGTCCGTCCCACCCATGTCGATCCGGTCGGACAGATCATGGCCGACAGGTATGTGCCGGACGGTGATGCCGGTGTCGTCTATGCCAACACGTTCCTGACGTTGCCGAGCGACCGGACCGTGCAGTTGCGTCTGGGGAGAAGTTCTCCCATCTCGATCTGGGTCGACGACGCTCTGGTCTTCACCGACCGCGACGTTGTCGTCTTCGATTATGACAGCGAGGTTATTTCTCTTCCACTTTCGGCCGGAACACACAGAATTCTTGTCAAGACTTCTCCCTTCTCCGTGGGGCGGGACAGCTACGGTTT
>CBFGQN010000569.1:0-3016 GCA_965650895.1 uncultured Ignavibacteria bacterium
GCAGAGTACGTCATCTTCGGGAGGAAGCTCCGAATCACAGCCGAACGTCTCCGACCTGATGACGGAGTTTTCCGTGGAGGCGAACTATATGCTGTCGAAGCTACTCGGAGCCGACGACGGCGGTATCCGCAGCGTCGACTTCAGCGATTTCAGTGATGATGTTGTCGAGCCGATTCTCGGGTATCTGAGCACGATTATCGACAAGGTCGTCAACAGCGATGCCGTGCAGGCCTTCGAGAATGCCTACCACTACTTTGCGGAGATCGCCTCGAACCCGCAGAGCTTCCTTCAGTTGATGTTGCAGGGACTTCTGAGCATTGTCGAGGGGATTGCGCTGGCGGCGATGGAGATCCTTCAGTTCGGACTGGAGATGCTGGCGCAGGTCGTGAAGCTCTTCATCGAAGGGTTCCAGCAGATGTGGACCGCCCCGCTGGAGATTCCGGTCGTCTCCTGGCTCTATGAAAACGTCGTCACCTATGATCCGAGTACGGGGCAGGGAAGTCAGTTGACGCTCCTCGATTTCTTCTCGCTTCTTCTGGCGATTCCGACGACGCTGATCTACAAGCAACTGGCCGGGGAAGCGCCGTTTACCGAGGAGTATATCCAGGAGATTGAAAGCTCCGGATATACGCTCCCTCCGGTTCCGGACACAAGCGCTGCGGTGGAGTTCTTCGGCATTCCCGACCGGGCGCGGATGGCGGAGATTCTGCAGACGATCGAATCGGCCGGCGGTGTTCGCGCGGCTGTTGAGAAGGGGAACGATCTGGCCCGCCGGGCGATCGAACGGTTGCGAAAGGAAGGAGGACGGGTGACCGAAGAGACTGCGAAGGAGGAAGAGGAGGATTCCGGGACGAACATCGTCTCGCCCGGATGGAAGTACACGCTGGCCGACACCATCGGCTACGACGTCACCTACCTGATGTGGGCTGCGGTCGACATGCTGATCGATATCCAGCGAGTTATAGTCGTTGCTCCGTTCGGCGGGACGACCAGTTACGGTGCCGGGTCTCCGAGTCGGTTCGGATCAATGACCTCCGGACTGGACTTCAGTCGACGTCCGGGTCTGCAGAAAGTTCTCCTCGGCTTCTCCTTCATGTTCCCGATCAACTTCCAGGCACTCAGTTTCCCTCCGGCCGGTCCCGGAAGCCGCTACGCCGATTACGGAGACACGACCACCGCACAGCGTACCGACTTCGCTTTCTGGCTCTACAAGGGATTGGGAATACTGGCCAACCTGATTGTGAATATGATCGGACAGAAGAAGATCAGTTCACAGACGGAAAGCGCTTACGTCGACTTTTCCGGTCAACTGGGGAACACGCTGGAGGAGGATATCGAATCCGAGCTTGATCTCTTCGGCGTTCTCAGCCAGACCGAGGTGGTCAACACCATTGCGCAGCGCTTCCTCCCCTGGGTCAACACGCTGTTCGGTGGGGGATGGTTGATCTTTACCACTGTGCTGGGGGGGATGGAACTGGCGGCGATGATCGAGGCGACGCAGGCATACGAGGACGCGAAGGATGACGGGACCGCTGACGACAATGCCGAGACGCTTCTGGGACTTGCCTGGGGCGATTTCATTCTCAAGACGATGCAGAACGGTGTGGAAGGACTGTCACCGACCGGGAAGTTCCTCGGAACCGAGTCGGTGGTGACCTCGACCGAAGGGTTGTCTCTTGCCGTCCTGGGGGTGATCGATCTGACCAGTGATGTCGGCAGCAGCGTGATCGGAGGGGCGCGCTCCTTGATATACTATCTGATCTCGAAGAACTCCTGATCGCCCCCCCAATGCTTCCGTGCGGGACGGCATCGCGTGTGCCGTCCCGCATGAGAGAGACGAGAGAGTCGACAGAGAGAAAGAAGACGTGCAAATCGGTCGCCACAGACTCGTTTGCAACATGAAGCCGACCCTCGGAGAGTGCGGAAACAGGGCCTGTGAGGAAAAGTAGTACAAAAGTAGTACGGACCCGGAAAGGGGTACAAGCTATACTTGTCGTGTTGATTGCAGCAAGAGAGGAGACGCTTTCTCAACTGCAGATAGATCTTCTCTTTCCCGTTCACAACAGAGCAAAAAATTATGGGGCAAACCTCCCGAACCGACTGGCAGACAATTAAGTGGTGGGTCCGATTCTATTCCCGGCTCACCTTCGGCGCCGTCCTCTACGGCATTGCCGCAGCTCACGTCCCCTTTATCATCGGTCACCCCTGGTCCACCTGCAAAGCAGGCGGGCCGGACTGTGCGTGCGTTCTGGTCTTTCACCTCTTTGAAGTTCCGCTGGTCAGCTTCAACGCCTTTATCGCCTGGTACGGACTGAAAAGATTCAGCCGGGAGAGGCTCAGGAGTTTTACCTCTCTCCTCGGATTCGCCTTCACCGTCAACCTCCTCTTCTTCGCCTTCGAGATCTGTCTGATGCTGGACGGGTTCCGGCGTCAGGCGCCGGAGTGGGAAAGCTGGGCTCTTCTTTCAGTGGCTCTGATTCTGGTGTTCGGTTCGGGACTGTCGCTCTATCTGAAACAGAAAATTGTCGGGTGGCTGGAAATCGATCCGGAGAACATCGCGTCGACGATGAAATGATCATGCGGGCGCAGGCACTTCATACAATCAACGTAATGGATAATACTACAGGTTCTGGCATGCCCGGGGGAGCCCATGCTTTCTCCGGTGCAAAGGAGCGGTCGGCTCTCGGGGGTGAGTCGGCCGCCTCCTTTCTTTTTATCGCCGATGCGGGACGGCGACGGATACTGAAATCGAGAAGACAGGAAAGACAGTTGCAACTATATCAGGGAGCAGAGACAAAGGGACTACCCTCCTGAAGTCGAATCTCTCCCTCCATATCAAATCCATATCAAACAGGGAGTTTCCCGTATGAATCCTTTCGACCACGTAATCCCGCTCAGGAAAGAGGAGATCTTTCACGTTCCGGCGGCGGTCAGCACGCTCAACCGCTTTGCCGACGCGCAGATACCGCAGAACCCCTGGATGGCGCCGAACAACTTCGGCAGTCCCCATCAGGAC
>CBFGQN010000570.1:0-3011 GCA_965650895.1 uncultured Ignavibacteria bacterium
GATCTACCGCCTGTCGATCGAGGAGTACCAGCCATACGTCGACGGGTTCGTGCCGACATCGCAGCTTGCCTTCGCTCCGGTCAAGGAGATCTCCGAGTACTTCAAGATCGGTGACGAACTGCCGTTGCAGGTTATCGAGTTCGACTCGGATTCCAAGAAGATCGTCCTTTCAGTCGTCGAAGCTCTGAAGCAGATGGACGCAGCCGGACAGGAAGAGTACTTCAATGCCCATCCGGTGCCGAAGTCCGAACCGACCTCGATCACCGACGCACAGAACAAGGCTGCTGCGGCAGAGGCCGCTCCGGCAGAGACGGAAGCTGCTCCGGTGGAAGAAGCTGCGGCAGAGGCTGCTCCGGCAGCGGAGGAGACTCCGGCGGAGGAAGCCCCGGCTGCAACGCAGGGAGAGGAGCCGGTTGCCGAGGAGACTTCAGGTGAAGCGGAGAACGCCGAACCGTCCGAGGCCGCATCGACCGATGAGCCGGTTGCCGAAGAAGGGACTTCCGAAGAGGAGACCGAGAAAGAGGAAGAAAAAGAGAACGCCTCCTGAAGCGTGCGCAGCACGGAGAGCGAATAGGAAAACGGAGCGACCCGAACGGAACGGTTCGGGTCGCTCCGTTTTGCGGAGATGTGTCGGCTACATGTGCCGGTTTCCCGGTCGTCGCAGAGGAGATGTTGACGGGGGAACTTTGCAAAGGTGGTATATTGACATCGTCGCAGCGCGACGGTCAACCGGGAAAGATCGACTTCGAGGAGGATCCGTTCCGCAATCGATTGCAGATTCCGGTCAATTCAACACAATACAACCAGAACTGTGAAGAAAGGATCATCGAGTCAGAAAAGCCCGGCCAACTCCTTCATTATCATGGCCATCGCCAACTTCCTGGCCTCTTTCGTCTTCGGATTTCTCTATCTCCTCTACACAAACGATGAGGGGGAGCGCTACATACTGCTGTTGCTTGCGGCCGGTGTCTCGCTCCTCTCCGGTATCCTGATGATTGTTCTCTACGGCTATTTCCAGAAGAAGCTGGAGGATGCCAGGACGATCAGCAGCAAGAAGGAGGACTGAGAGAGGGGCCGCAGAGCCGGGGAAAAAGAGCGCATCGTTGTTATCTCGATATCTATTACATGAATATTCTCATCACCGGAGCCACCGGTTTTATTGGAAGCCATCTTGCCGAAGAACTTCACCGGCAGGGGCATTCGCTACGTGTTCTGGTCCGTCCCACATCAAACCTCCGATGGATTGAACATCTGCCGATCGAAAAGGTGATCGGCGGGCTTTCCGATTCCGCATCTCTTGAACAGGCGGTTGCCGGAGTCGACTACATCTATCACATTGCCGGAGTGGTAGCCGCAAAGAACCGGGAAGGATTTTTCCGGGGGAACGTCGACGCCACACGGAACCTGCTGGAGGCGACGCTGAAGGTCAATCCGGATCTGAAGCGGTTCGTCCACGCATCCAGTCTTGCCGCCGTCGGTCCGGCATTTTCGGAGAACCGGCCGGTAGACGAACTGGAAACCTACCGGCCGATCACCACCTACGGTGAGAGCAAAGCCGAAGCCGAACGTGTCGTTACCGGATATGCCGACCGTCTGCCGGTCACCATTGTCCGGCCTCCTGCGGTTTACGGACCCCGGGATGTCGGTATCTACACCTTTTTCCAGGTTGTTGCAAAAGGATTTGCTCCGCTGATCGGTTTTGGCAGGAAAGTTGTAAGTCTGGTCCACGTCGACGATCTGGTGCGGGGATTTATCCTGGCCGGAGAGAGCCCGAAGAGTATCGGCGAATCCTATTTCATCAGTTCCGAAGAACTCTACACGTGGGAGGAAGTCGGGGAGAAGGCTGCCGGACTGATGGGGAAGAGCCGGGTCCGCTATCTCCGCGTCCCCCATTCGCTTGTCTACACAGCCGCCGGTCTGAGCGGTTTTCTCGGAAAATTTCGGAAAACTCCTCCCATCCTCGATCGTGAAAAGGGGAAGGACATCACGCAGTCCTTCTGGATATGCAGCGTTGACAAGGCGAAAGAAGAATTGGGATACGAGCAGCAGGTATCGATCGGCGAAGGGGTCAAGGGGACTATCGAGTGGTATCGGGAGCAGGGATGGTTGTGAGAGAACATCCCAATTTTCGGTACCCTGCACGATAACCGACAGGGAGTTCGTCACGGAGGGGCCTTCTCGATAGAGGCGTAACATATCTCCTTCTTGCCTTGTCTTTTGAACGTGGAGAGACTATATTCGTGCGATGTATTCGAGGGGGGGAAAGAGAAGGGAACAGGATTATCGGTTCCAATGAGGTTCCATTCAAATAGTTGAGGTAGCTATCGACCACTTACAGACCATTTACGAAACAGATCGCAGTGTAGAGAGAGAGGATGTATCGACTAATACACCATCGACACCTGCGACGCGAACTCAACTAACAGAACTGATCCGATGAAGATTTCTGCAAAGTCCATCACACCCGCAAAAGGGACGATACAGTGGCTTGCCTGTGCCATGTTCGCTTTTTCCTTTTCGCACCCTTTGCTCACGGCACAGACAGCCGGCGGCGGTTCCGCCGTCCCTTTCCTGCAGATCGCTCCGAACGCTCGCTACGCCGGCATGGGTGAGGCCGGTACCGCCATCGCCAGCGACGTCAACGCGACGTTCTTCAATATCGGCGGACTCGGTTTCCAGAAGCACACGCAGGTCAGCATCAACTACTCCAAGTGGCTCCCGCAATTCAACGCCGACCTTCACTACGGATTCCTGACCGGCTCGATGTTCATCGAAAAGCTTGACGGAACGGTAAGTGCGCACATCACCTATCTTGATCTCGGTGAATTCCAGCAGACCTTCGACGGGGGAGAGCAGGGACAGCGGTTCCGTTCGCAGGAGTATGCAATCGGTGCCGGATATTCTACCGCCCTTTCCGACGAGCTTGCGGCCGGAGTGCAGGGACGCTATATCGAGTCGAACCTCTCCAGCATCAAGATCGGTGACGTTGAGGGGAGCGGGGTCGGTCGCAG
>CBFGQN010000571.1:0-3000 GCA_965650895.1 uncultured Ignavibacteria bacterium
TTCTGCTGGGGAACGACCTGACGACGCAGATCACCTCCTCCAACCGCAGCCGCTTCACCACCGGTGGGGCGACGCTCGCAGCCGTTCCCGGACTCTTCACGCTTGAGGGATACTGCTCGGTCGGCGGAGACCGGCTGGTGCAGGTGACCGGGAACTTCGGCATCAAGCTGGTAGCGCCGAACCCGGCACGTGACCGCATCGCCGTGGAGTTCGAGCTTGTGGAGGACGGGGCGACGCGACTGGTGCTCTACGACGGACTCGGACGCGAGGTCTACCGGCTGGTCGACGGAAATCTGAAAGCAAATCCTCACCGGGTCGATACTCCGCTTGATCTCCCCCCCGGCATGTACGTCCTGGAACTGAGAACGCCGACGCAAAGGGAGGAGAGAAAGGTGATTGTGGAGGAGTAGAAACGGAACGGACACCCGCAAGAGAATAACGGTCTGCCGCCACAACATGACGTTTGCCCCTCCGTCTTGGCAGCATTGCAAGAGTAATCCGGTTGTTTATCTACAGATCACTATGGTCAACCATCCGACATCATATCAGGAAGAGTTTCTGCGTGAACTCCGTCAAATCCCGGCTGAACACCTCTCCTCGCTCCTGACAATTGTTCGGGCATATCGGGAGAGCGTCTCTCTCCCGTCAGCGGAAGAGAGCTTCCGCAAAGGATGGAAGGAGATGATCGACGGAGCAACCCGGCCCCTCTCCGAACTGTGGGAGGACCTTGATGCGGAGTGACCCTCCTTCTCCCGTTCGTATCGAATTCACTCCCGAATTCAAACGGAATATCCGCAGGCTCAGCAAAAAATATCGCAGTATTCGCTCGGATATCCAGCCGGTTCTCGATCAACTTGTTCGAGGCGAAACTCCCGGAGATCGCATTGTCGGGACACGGCATGTTGTCTACAAGGTACGGGCCGGGAACAGCGATCTGGGCAGAGGGAAAAGTGGCGGATACAGATTGATCTATTACCTCGTCACCGAAAGCAGTATCGTTCTGCTTACTCTCTATTCCAAGACCGAACAGGGCGACATTACTTCCGATGAAATTGTTCGAATCATCGAGAGTACTCAGAGTTCATGACAGGCAGTATTCCTTAGTTAGATACAAAGCACACATATCCACTATGGCTCAGCAGAACGGCACCCCCCGTAAACAAGTCCACATCGTCACACTCGGCTGCTCGAAGAACGTCGTCGACTCCGAGACGCTGATGGGGCTCCTCCGGCGGAACAACATCACGCTCGTCGACGAGGCGGCCGGAGCCGATGCGGTGATCGTCAACACCTGCGGCTTTATCGACATGGCAAAAGAAGAATCGGTCAACACGATTCTGGATGCCGTGGAGATGAAGAAGTCCGGAGAGATCGGCGCCCTCTACGTAGCCGGATGTCTTTCCGAGCGGTACAGGAGCGATCTGGAGCGGGACATCCCGGAGGTCGACGCCTACTTCGGCGTCACCGACTTCACGAACATTCTTCGGACGATCAACCCGAACCGCAAGTACGACCTGATCAGCGAACGCTACGTCCCACCCGGATCGAAGAGCGCCTACCTGAAGATCTCCGAAGGATGCGACAACCCCTGCTCCTTCTGCGCCATCCCGCTGATGCGCGGGGGGCACGTCTCCCGCTCGCTTGACGACATCCTGATCGAGGCGCAACACCTCGCATCCGAAGGAGTCCGCGAACTCGTCGTCGTCGGACAGGACACGACCTATTGGGGGAAAGATCTCTTCGGCGAACGCCGCCTTGCCGAACTTCTGAGAAAACTCGGCGAAGTCCGCGGAATCGAGTGGATTCGCCTGATGTACGCCTACCCCTCCCGCTTCCCCCATGATATTCTCCCGGTAATCCGGGACACGCCGACCATCTGCAACTACATGGACATGCCGATCCAGCACGTCAGCGATCCGGTCCTGAAGTCGATGCGCCGCGGCCTCTCCCGTCGGACGCTGATGAACCTGATCGAACGCATCCGGACGGAAGTCCCCGGCATCGCCCTGCGAACCACACTGATCGTCGGCTATCCGAACGAAGGGGAGAAAGAATTCGAGGAACTGCTGGAGTTCGTCCGCTTCGGCGAGTTCGACCGACTGGGAGTCTTCCCCTACTCGCAGGAGGAGCGGACGGTGGCCCACGATATGGGAGATCCGGTTCCGGCAGAGGTCAAACAGGAAAGAATCGAACGGATCATGGAAGTCCAGCGGGAGATTTCCGCCCGCAAGAATGAGGCCCTCGTCGGCACAACCCGGAAGCTGTTCGTGGAGAAGGAAGTCGAAGGAGAATATGTCTGCCGCTCCGAACGTGACGCGCCGGAGGTGGACGGCGAGGTCTACATCACCAGCAACGTGACGCTGAAGCCGGGAGAGTTTATCGAGGGAGAGATCACCGGATCGCTCGACTATGATCTCTTCGGAGAGTATGTACGCCACGCGGAGACGGTAAGCGATTCGTGGGAGAAGTTGTTGCCGATTGTTTGAGGGGGACGGGGGACAAGGAGGACGGAGGACGAGCCGGACCCGGTAGCCGTCGGGTTCATCCCGACGCCGGGATGCCCGAAGCGGGTCCAAGCTTGCCGAGCAATCCCGAAGTGTAGAGGGGAACAGGAGACGAGCCGGACCCGGTAGCCGTTGGGTTCATCCCGACGCCGGGATGCCCGGAGAGGGTCCAAGCTTGCCGAGCGATCCCGAAGTGTAGAGGGGACAAGGGGACGGAAAAGATGAAGGGGCGAGAGGGGAGCCGGCAAGGACATTATCAGAACATGCCGACTCTCCGTATCTTCGCGCATAGCTGCGCCTGCCACTTCTATTTTCGGATGATTGCCATGGAACTGTTCGTTCCCGTCTTGCGAACCGGTCTCCGACCGTCGTGCTCTGTATACACACGCATCGGAATATTCTCTCCCCCTCTCAGTCTGCTTTTTCTTCTCTTCTTCACCCTTCCTGCATTTGCTCAGGAGCAACTGGTTGTTGAGAAGACCGATCTGAGCGGGTG
>CBFGQN010000572.1:0-3000 GCA_965650895.1 uncultured Ignavibacteria bacterium
TCCCCACATCGACTTCACGTAGAGTCCCCAGAAGGCCTTGGTCACCAGTTCACCGTAGAGCTGAATGGCGAACGAACCGAGCGCCTTCGTGGTCCGCTGCGGAATCGTTCTGTAGGAGGTGCCGACACCGACCACACCGCGCAGAGTCAGGTCGAACTCCTCGGCACCGATTCCCCAGAGGACCTCCACTCCGATCCCCAGCTTCACACCGAGGGCGAGCTGCACATACTCGTAGGAGGCCGGGTTCGATCCCCCGCCCGAGAGATCGAGATTGCCGATCGCCCCCCACTGATCCCCTTCATTGCCGAGATGGACGTTCGATCCTCCGGCAAACGTCAGCGTCGGCTTCACGCTGATATAGGGGGCCACCGGCTCGACGCTGGAGAGAGCCTGCTCACCTTTGGCCCACTTGGTAATGCTGAATTTTCCGGACGACAGGGATTTGCCCGGCAGGAGCGGACCCGGCACGTTCAGCGACCAGGTGGTTCCGGTCTGTACCAGGATATTCTTCTCCTCATCTATCTCCGCAGTCACTTTCGTATTTGCCCAGGTGACGTCCGCCCCGTAGAAATTCGACTTTCCGTCGAGCTTCGCAGAAGAGCGGAGCCAGAGACTGTCGGTGCTGATGTCGTAGGCAAGATCGGCGGTCACCTGCGGGTAGTCGGTGATCAGAAGCTCCGATCCGAACAGAGGATACTCGGTCGGCAACTGCGTCTCGAGCGTCTCCAGAGCGATCGCCCCGGCCTGTTTCCCTTTTGACTTGCTCCGGGCAATCGAGGCCTTCACCGTAAAGGTCACCATATCCCCCTGCTCGGTCACGTTTGAGAAGGCGACGCTCTTGTCGCTGAACCACGAAGGACGGGTCGGCGTGATCGTGATGTCGATCGTGTCGATGCGGGCCGGGACCGGGTTCGATCCGGTGAACGTGCTGACGAGCATGTGGGTGTAGGGAGGCTCCAGCAAGGCCATGTCGTAGGTGGCGTGCCACGTTGTGTCGTTCACCTTCGTGATCGGCGCGGTCCCGATCTCCACCCAGCTCGTATCGTAGAACTTCGCGGTGAAGGAGACGTTGTTCAGATAGCTGTTGATCCGGAACGTGTTGTTTGCAACCATCGATCCGGGGGCGACCGACTGACGGAACGGTCCGGTGTTGCCGGAGATCGCCGGAGGATCCAGCGGCATGACCCGCACGGGATAGGTCACCTTGCCGGTAAAGTCCTCGTCCCCGTTCCAGCTCAGCCAGAGCCGCATGTTCGATCCCGGGTGAGCCTCCCCCATATCGATGGTTGCCGCCCCCGCCGTCTGCGTCCCCCCTCCACCCAAAGCACCGTTTCTCTCGACAATTCTGTTCCCGTTTTCGTCCAGCAACTCGATCCACACACCCGGAGCCGGCGTCGGATCGAACGTCGTCGAGAAGAGGACCGCCGCCTTTTCTCCTTCATAGAACGGACCGAACCCTCCGTCGGAGGCCATGGTGAAGCCGTGTGTTGTGGGTTGAATGACGATGGGCCACGTGTAGGGGACTCCCTCCGCAGGACTGCCGGGATAGAAGAGCGTTGCGGTCAGGTTATGCGTGCCGTGCGAAAGCTTGTCGATATGCTGAATCGACGTGACTGCCGCCAGGTCTTCGTTGGTGCTCCACTTCGGGCTTCCGTAAATGGTCAGCCTGGATTTCCGCTTCGCATCATATGCCGTCGTCCCCTCTCCGTCGCTGAAGGGGAGATAGGCTTCAAGCGTACCGGAGGCGACCGTCAGCAGGTCGGCTCCCCGCACTACCTGGGCGATCTCATCGTTCGTAAGGACCTTTTTCCAGACCGCAAACTCCGACATATCCCCCTTGAAACGTCCTCCCGGCGCCTCGTTCCAGCCGTCCTGATTGTTCCCCCGGCCGATGTTCAGCTCGTATGAACTGAACGTAACGACCGAGTGAGGGGAGATATCCCGCGTTACCAGTCCTCCGTCAACATAGAGATCCAGTTGACGGGTCGACTCGTTGTGGGAGACCGCCACGTGGTGCCATTTGCCGTCGTTCACGACAGAGGGTGTCTGAAGATGGAACTGTCCGTATTGACTGAAGACGAGATGCCCGGTAGGGCTGACGCACAACATCCGCAGCCAACTGAATTCGGAAACCGGTTCGTTTGTCCGCTTTGCGTAGACCAGCGGATTGAACCCCGGCTCGGTCGTCCTGAACCAGAAGGCGATGGTCAGCGAACCTTTATCGACCGGAACTTCCGTGTAGCTTGATCCGGTGAACCGTACCGAGTGTGTGTGTGGAGCACTGCTTTTCGTAAACGACACCTTGTCGTTCCCGGCAATGTCGACGTCCACGCGCGTAATATCTCCCACAAATTTGTCGATGGTGAAAAGCTCGTTCATTTTCTGTCCTTCCCGGTACCATCCCGCATCGATGATCGAGGTCATGCGGGGGCGCGGAGGAACAAACGACAGCGGGATGACCGAGTCGACGGGACGAAGTGATTGCGGCGAATAGACCCGGGCGACCAGTTCGGCGGTGGTGTAGGGGAGTGTCGCGAAATCGTGCGTGAACCGGGCCTCCTTCACGCCGTTGACCGTCGTTGCGGTCTTCATCTCCCGGTAGAGGACCGAACCGTCCTGATCCCGTATCTCGATCACCACCGAATCGATCTGGGCCGTGCTCGGCTCCACGGTGATCGTCACCGGCGTCGTCTTGTGGTCGTCCGGATTGAAGCGGTTCCGCGGCTCCCGGTCATAATTCGATGGTGAAAGAAAGACCCGCGGACGCTGCGGAATAACTTCCAGATCATGTTCGGCCTGCAGACCGATCACCGGTCCCCCCTGCGAAATCGCCCGCGCCCGGAGCACCCATGCCTTCGGGGAGAGATCCGACATCCTGTAGACCGGACTGATCGCCTCGGTCAGCCAGTTGACGCCGTTGTAGACGACCGAGTCGGATTTCAGGACGGTCTCGTTCGTATCGAGAATCTCGAAGATCACTTTGGTCGTCCGGGGAGGAAG
>CBFGQN010000573.1:0-2988 GCA_965650895.1 uncultured Ignavibacteria bacterium
GAGTATCGGTCACATGTTCGGAGTCATTGTTCCCGCTGGTGCTCCGGCTCGAAGGAGATGAATTTCCGGAAGCGTTATCGCTGCTCTCTGCCGATGCTCCTCCACCCGGCACGATTCCTCCCCCCTCGGGTATCTGCCGGATCGTATCGAGCAACTCCTCAAGTCGCACGGTCGAGTCCATCACGGCAAGTCGGATCAACAGCAGTTCCAGACGGAGACGGGGTTGCGATGCGGATCGGATGGCATTCTGAACGCCGAGTGTCAGATGGAGCGCACGGATGATATCTCCCTGCTCGAACTTCACCGCGTCTTCCTGGTATCGTTCCCGAATTGCCGCCGTCGTTTCGATCAACCGTCCCGAACCGATCGTCAGCACCGACAACAGGTTGCGAAAGTGTTCGGCCAGTCCGACCAGAAACTCGCCGGAATCAAAACCGGTTCGCATGATGTGTTCAACGATCTCGAACGCCTCGGCCGGCTGATGATTCCGCATCATCGCAGTGACGCGGAAGAAGAACTCCTGATCGATCAGATTCAGCGCATCGTTCACCTGGGTATAGGTGAAGTCGGGTCCGCAGAAGGAGGTGACCTGATCGAAGATCGACTGGGCGTCGCGCATCGACCCGTCCCCCTTGCGGGCGATCACGATCAGTCCGTCCTCTTCCGGGTGCATCCCTTCGCGCTCGGCAATGAACTTCAGACGGGAGACGATATCCTCGATCTGCATCCGACGGAAATCGAATCGCTGGCAACGGGAGAGAATTGTCGGCAGGACCTTGTGAGGTTCTGTGGTTGCAAAGATGAAGATGAGGTGTTTCGGCGGTTCTTCCAGCGTCTTCAGCAGCGCATTGAAGGCGCTGGTCGAGAGCATGTGAACCTCGTCGATAATGTAGAGCTTGTAGTGGCCGTTGACCGGAGGATACTTTGCGTTATCGCGGAGCAGGCGAATATCCTCGACGGAGTTGTTCGAGGCGCCGTCGATCTCCACCACATCCATCGATCGCCCTTCGGTGATGGCAACACACGACTCGCACCGGTTGCACGGCTCGCGGTCCTCTCCCGGATTCATGCAGTTGAGCGCCTTGGCAAGGATGCGCGCGGTGGTCGTCTTCCCGACGCCGCGAGGTCCGCTGAAGAGATAGGCGTGATGCAGCCGCCCACTGTCGATGGCGTTTTTCAGCGTCTGGGTAATGTGTTCCTGTCCTACAACGGAATTGAACTCCGTGGGACGCCACTTGCGGGCGGTTACCTGATAGTCACTTGTTCCGGCCATGCCTTGTCAACGGATCTGTAATGGATTTCGATAAACGGTCAAGAAATTACGAAGAAGCGGGAGGGCACCCAACTGAAGGAGGGAACGGATCGGACAGAGATGAATTTTTCTATATTGTTGCACCCTGATTCCCCGAAATCCGACTCGCAAACGTACAGGTTTATGAACTCTCAGACTCCTACACTC
Source organism: uncultured Ignavibacteria bacterium (assembly GCA_965650895.1). Lineage (GTDB taxonomy): Bacteria > Bacteroidota > Ignavibacteria > OLB7 > OLB7 > JAGWAZ01. The sequence goes on from CBFGQN010000573.1 coordinate 1,460, forward strand.
ACACACTCCCGAAGGACAACACTTGCCGATCTCCGGGAGAAGATCAGCGAACTCCGGGCTGTTCCGTGCCGGATGAAACACGAAAAGGTCGTCGAGACCATTCCTTCCAGTACGGTCGTCACAACTGACGGTGAAGAGATCACGCTTCCGGTCGTACACGAACGCCTCGGATTCTGTCCGAAGGAGTTTCGTGACCGGCAGATTGCCTGCGGACATACCACTTCGCGTTACATCCTGCGGGAAGCGCTTGAGGCGTTGCAGGAGATCCATCCTTCACCGGAAAGGGTCGAAGAGATGTTGAACGAGTGGCATTCGCTTGACGGTGAGATCGGACTGCTGGACCACAGGAAAGGAGAGGCCGAACGAGTCCGGGCGGAATTGACCGTTGCTTCGGGACTTCCGGAAGCGATGGAAGAAGAACGAGCGGAAACGACGCTGGAACTTGAAGACATCCACCGGAGCCACGGTCTCTGCGTCGAGAAGCTCAACGGGCTGCAGGAATGGACCGTTCAGGAACTGGATAAGGTCATCGGGCAATTCGGGCAGGACACAACCGGGAGTACTGTCTGAGAGGGTGTCTCAAAAGTAGCCTGTGTGCTCTGTGGTCTGAGCAATCACAGAGAAGTATCAGGGAAATGCTCTACCGCTTGGTGATTCTTCGTGCTCTTGGTGACTTGGTGGTAGATCTCACCATCCGCCGCGGTCTTTGATGCGCCGTGGCGTGCGGACACCAAGGGCACCAAGTGCCACGAAGCAACACAGACTTCTGCAATTCGAGACTTTTAAGAAACCTTCTGAGAAATCTTTGTGACGGATTCTCTATGTCCGTTCGGTAATCAACGACGCCAGAGCCGCGGTATATTCCGGCGTCGTTCCGCAACAGCTTCCAACGATCCGGGCACCGAGCGAGAGCATTGCCTCAGCCGAGGCGACGAATCGGTCGATCGGAACGGTATGAACGAACTCCCAACCGAGCACCGGATCGGGCTCGCCGCTGTTGGCGTAGCCTCCGAACTCCCATCCGGCCCCCTCTTCTTTTATCCCGGCAAGAATTTCCGTTGCCCGAAGCACGGCTCGCGGTGCGGAACAGTTGGTGAGGATGGCCAATGGTTCGAATCGGGTCAATGCTTCAATTCCTTCCCGCAATGATTCCCCGCTCAGTATCAACTCACCTGTCGGATCGGTGACCAGGCTGACGATAAACGGGAGACCGGAAGCGGCGGCCGCTTCGGATGCAATGCGCGCTTCACGCAACGTGTTCATCGTCTCGACCAGAATCAGATCGCAACCGGCATCGACAAGCCAGGCGATGTGTTCTTCATGTTCGCTCCGCAATTCCTCATCGGTCGGGACCAGATCGGGAGAATAGCAATCCTCGACCGGCGCATCGCTTCCGGCGACGAGCACCCGGGATCGCCCGGATCGCCGCACGGCATTCCGGGCAAGCTCGACGGAACGGCGTGTAAGCTCTTCGGCCTTACGAGCGGGGAGTCCGGCCCGCTCGATCACCCGTCTGTTCGTTCTGAAAC
>CBFGQN010000574.1:0-2988 GCA_965650895.1 uncultured Ignavibacteria bacterium
GTCTTCTCTTCATCCGCCCGCCGCCGAGAAACGACGAGAGACGAGGGCGCACCGAACGGATGGAGAACAGCGAGAACGGATACCCCTGCCGTCGTACTCCCCCCTCCTAACACTCCTTCAGTCCTTCCACCACATGCTCTTCAAGCATTCCTTCCTCTCGTGATCCCCCTCTGCAAAGACAATCCCGGAGCCTCTGTCGGAAGAGACTCCGGGATTGCAACGTCCACACCCGGTCTATCGATTTGCGAAAACCGCATCGAACAGTCCTGAAAACCGATCCACGGAATACGCGGATCAGATGTTGTCGGGCGGATACGAGGCAACGCCCCCCATGACGTAGGCGACCTGCTGCTCGATCGGAATCGTCCCGCTCACCTGGGGCGGTCCGAACGTCACGACCACCGAACCCGATTCGGAAACCGCATCGACCTTCTGCACCGAATACGTCGCCGAGGCGGAACCGATCGTAAACAGGCCGAACAGTTTGAGTTTGACCGATGCACCAACCTTCAGGTCGCTCGTAATCAGGCTGTTGTCGGCCGCAGAGAAGGTCATCGTGATCGTCGGCTGTTGGCTGATGACAAACGTCTTGAGTCGTGAGAACGCCTTCCCCGGCCCGAACAGATCATTCACATTGAACTCACTCCCCTGCAGCTTGTAGCCGGTTGCGTCCTCTCCCGTCTTGGCGACCACTTCATCGAGTATGTCATTGGCATACCAGCCGGTGCTGTTGTCGTTCGACAGGCGCGACGGAGTCGACGCGAAGAGGGTCACGCCCGGATAGACCATCTCCATCGTGACGTTCGAAGAGTGGGAGGTATAGCGGGAGAGATCGTAGGAAGCGGAACCGCCGATGGAAATTCCCAGAATATCAAGTATGGGGATCTCGAAGCCCCCCCCTCCCGAGATGCTCATCTGTGACGATGTGGAGCTGAAATTGGAGAGGTTGATTGAGATGTTGACCGCATTGTCGGCCGTGTTGAGCGATCCGATAAGCTGGTTTGCCGTCGGCAGTTTGTTCGGCGTATAGCCGACGTAGTAGCCGTCGGCACTCACCTGCTGTCCACCGTTCGCAGCCGACGGATGCGTCGTATTGCCGACCGCCGCCGTGATGCGATCAGTGGCGGCGTAGTATCGGTTGTGCAGTGCATAGCTGTCCCCGGCAATCGACTTGTACGAAGCGATCGCATTGCGAAGCGCGTTGAGCGTGTCGGGCAACTGGTCGAGACTGCCGAACTGTTTTGTCAGTTGATTGAAAACGTCCTGCAGCTTTCCTCCGAACGGCAGCGGATCTGAATACGTCCCGCCGGCATTCTCGAACTCCTTGAGAATCGAGGCGATCTGTGCGCTTGCGGCGGTATCCTGATCGTTCATCGTCTTCGTGTCCGCCTGCGAGAACGAGAACGTCACCCCCTGCATCACCTGTAAATACAGGTTCGAGAACCCGGCGCCGGTCAGATCAAGCTGACCGTTGCTGTCCAGCGAAAGCAGCGTGTCGATATCCTGAAGCGTTGCCTGGTTGTAGTAAGCGTTCGGACCGTAGGTGATGCCGTAGTTGAAGCCGGCCGGGTAGATCACGGCGTCGAACTCTCCGTCCAGCTTGGTAGCCAGGAATTGGCTCACCTTTTGCTTGAGAGTGTCGACAAAGGCCTGCTGACCCGAAGAGACCGACGAGGCGGCCAGACAGCTCAGCAATTGTCCCGTCTGATTGACACGTGACTCACACCGGCTTAATGGAGGTGGAGGGTTTTTCGGATTTGCATTTTTCCAGTTTGCGTAGGCCTGGCCGAGGGCGATTCCCTCGTCCGTTGCGACCACTGTCTGGGCCCAGTCCCACAGGGGCGGCTCTGTTTCGGGACGACGAATGTAGACTCTGTACGTCGGCATGGTATGCTCTCTTGTGTTGTAGTTGATAAACGGTTGTTTGATGAAACGCCTCCCGGAATCCGGCCTTCGATCCTCTTCCGGGTCACTGCTGCCGCAACTGCGTTATGATCGGTTTGATGTGCTCCGCCTTCTCACCGTTGCACGTGAGAACGGGCATTTGTTCGGACTCAGGGATCCGCCATGCTGCACCTCCGGTCGACTCTCTGTTGTGCGTGTGGATGGAACGAACCGGATGAGCGGACTGTCCGCTTGCAGGTTTGCGGGGGATTCCCGCCCCCCCGGCAATGCCGGGAGACAACTGACCGCGTGGTTGAGTAGCTCCCCCCTCCTTCTCCTTCACAGGAATCCCTTGTCGGCCGACATCGAAGGAGAGCGTCTCCGCTTCACCTGTTCGTTCACATATTTTTCTCTCCTTTCGCTGCTCACGATGAAGCAATCGAGGAGGGTGCAAAACTGGCAGGTTGCGGATCTCTGTGGTAGACCATAAAGGGGTGAATAGAGGATTGGGGAGTTCCCCGGATCGGGGGCGTAGGTATACGGGGCCGAACACGGGGATTCTACGGTCATGCGGGCAGATCGGCGAGAAACAACAATACTTGTGGAAGGAGTTGTCCCATGGTTCCGGGAAAACCGCAACGCCCCCCGGTAGCCGCAGCCTTCACGGCTGCGACGGAACGTACGCCTGCCTTACGTATCAAAAGACCCCAAAGTAACCTCTGTCGATTTTCCGTGTTATCGTCACTCGCCTTCTTGCCCCCTCGGGGTGCCAAGAGCATAGAGAAATCGTTTTCACAACAAGAGGAGTATTGGAAAGCATCATGAAGATCAACCTGCACACCCTTGATCTTGCCCGGCTGAACTCGGCAACGAAGTACCCGTCAATCCCGACGTACCACGCACTCAACCCGAAGAACGGAAGTCTTATGGATGAGATCATCCCGTTTACCGGCTCGGTTATGTTGACTGAAAAAGTCGATGGTACAAACGCGCGCATCATTACCACGCCGGGAAATATGTACATCATCGGAAGCCGTGCAGAGTTGCTCTATGGCAGGGGCGATCTTGTCGCCAACTCGGCACTCGGTATCGTTGATGCACTCC
>CBFGQN010000575.1:0-2979 GCA_965650895.1 uncultured Ignavibacteria bacterium
CCACATCGTCCGCAGAGACAGTTCTCTCTTCGAGGCGGTCGCCTACATCAATACGCCGACCGCAATTGCGCTCATCGTTCTCTCATCAAAGGATATCGAAGATTTCAATGCCTCTCTCCCCTCCTTTGCCCGGCTTGTGGATTCCTACGAGTGGATTACCGGCGATCCGGCACGCATCTCCGAACTGAAGGACATGCGGTAGTTCTCCGGACGTCCTCCGGCGGTGCCTTCTCCCTTTGCCGACTCCGGACTGCACTGTATATTCGGCCGACAGTTCCTTGTTCCACCAACTATCTTGCAGAATCTGTTCCGGTAATCGCTTATGTCTACTACCGATGTTGCCGATATTATGATCGAGATAAGGGAGAACGGACCCTATATCGTCAAGGGCCTGAAGCGATTCATCGGGCCCGACGGACGAGAGATCGAGACGAAGGAGAGTCTGGCTCTCTGCCGTTGCGGCGGCTCGCAGAACAAACCCTTCTGCGACGGCACACACAAGAGCAACGGTTTCTCCGGACACCGGGAGATCGTCAAGCCGTTGCGGCGGTCAAGGGAATATGAGGGGAAGGAGGTGACGATCCGCGACAACCGGACGATCTGCGCCCATGCGGCCTACTGTACCGAAGAACTGTCGGCGGTCTTCAAACGGGACGAGCGTCCGTGGATCGATCCGGACGGGGCTTCGAAAGAGGAGATTGCCGAATTGGTTCATCGCTGCCCTTCCGGAGCGCTCGCCGCAACGATAAACGGGGAAAGAATCGATCGGATCGACAGGGTCGGGGAGATCACGATCCGAAGCGGCGGACCCTACGAAGTGCGGGGAGGGATCGTGCCGGACATCGCCGACGACCTGACGCCGCCGGAGCCGACCCGCTACGCTCTCTGCCGTTGCGGCGCTTCAAAGAACAAGCCGTACTGCGATGGAAGCCATCACGACCTTCCGGAAGGGTGGGATCGGGACTGAAGTCGTCTGAAGAAAAGTCCGAATGAAGCCTGAGTTCTTCCGCATCTTCCGGGCTTCACTTCGTTGCAAGTGGAGGGGAATGCAGAACCTATTTTTGTCGGAACAAACCATTAACCCATCAGGACATGTCATGATGACCACGATACACCGCACGGTATTTTTTCTCCTCCTGCTGAGCGTTGCCGTTGCCGCGCCGGTCTTTGCTCAGGAGGAATCCGAGCATATGGAGATTCGGATCAGCGACGCACCGGAACTTCCGGAGATCGGACAGTTCGGAGCGACGTTCAATCCGCAGGGACAGACCCTGCGCACCCTGCTTGAAGCCGTCAACGATACCACGCTCCACAACACGACGATCACCCTGCACGGGACGATTCTGGATGTCTGCCGGAAAAAGGGATGCTGGATGATCCTCACCGACGGCACGACACAGATGCGCATCACATTCAAGGACTACGGTTTCTTCGTCCCGACCGACTGTTCCGGCAAGGTTGCGATGGTGCAGGGAGTCGTCAGCATCGAGGAAATTCCCGAAGATCTCGCAAAGCATTACGCCGAAGAGTCCGAGACCGAAGACCCCGAAGCGATTACCGGTCCCCAGCGTGTGGTGACGATGGTGGCCGACGGCGTACAGATCATGAACTGATTCGGGATATCTATTCATTTCAGCTTTTTCAGAGATTATGAGCACAATAGTTCCACCACTGCCGGAAGAGGAGAGCGGTCTGTTCAGAAGAAGACCGGATGTGGTCGAAGCCTTTCGAACGACACGACGCCTGGAGCTTGAGCAGCCGGACGGACGGGTGCTGATCGCCGAGCCGGGGGATATGGTGGTGACCGGTATCCTGAACGATCAGTATCCGGTCAAGTACGAAGCCTTTATGAAGACCTACGAACGGGTCAGTTCAAGTCCCTACGACGTCGATTGAGGAGAGCAGTTCTTCGTGAATATGGATGCTGCCGGAACCGGGGGAATCATCAGTCGGCGTGATGCCGGAGTCGGCCGGAAGGTATGGGGTGTTCTTTGCCTCCTTCCGTTCTTTCTGATTGCCTGCGGCGATTCGGCCGACTACCGGCCGAACGTCTCGGGCGGAGCGGACCGGTCGCGCAACTTCTCGGACGTTTCCCTCTCCGGCTTCACCGGATTTTCCGAAACCGTCTACGATTCTCTCGGTGCCGGATTTCTCGGTCCTCCCCTCCCCCTCTCCTCCGACCGTCTTGCCGTCATTACCACCGACCGTCGTCTGGCGCTGATCCGCTACAACGTTCTTCTGCGAACCTTTCAGTTTCCCGACGGAAAATTTCCTCTTTCCGACCTTGCCTCCGATTCTCTTGGGACCGTCTATGTCGCCACAACCGACGGAGAACTTCATGCCGTGGACTCTGCCGGCACCTTGCGGTGGGGGCTTCCATTGGGGGGAAGCGATTCGGACGATCCCGGCCTGCCCCTGGCTCCGTTGACTGTTCCGGGAGGAGTGGTTTGCGGGACGACAAGCGGATGGGTCGGGAAATTCGATCCGGAAGGGAAAGACGTCTGGAGCAAAACGTTCAGGCCGGGGCTGGTCCGTTCCCCGGCGTTCGGTCCGGAGGTCGGCATTGCGCTCGGCGTGACGGGAAACAATTATGATCTGGTCGATACGCTGGTATTGCTCGGAGCCGACGGAGAGGAGACCGGGCGGATGGCGGTCGGCGGTCGTATCGAGTACGGACCGATCATCGTCGGCGAACGGGTGGTTATCGGCGGAGCCGGACGGACTGAAGAGGGAAAATATCGTCCGTTCGTTCTGTCGGTTGACAAGGAGGGGAAGGAGGAATGGCGGACGCCCTTGCAGGTTCTGCCCACCGGCATAGCGGCCGACGACGACGGTAATATCTACGTCTGCGGCGGCGGCGGGGGGAGAATTTCCGGAGGGAGTATGGTGTCGCTGGACGTTGCGGGGAAGGTCCGTTGGGAGATCGGCCTGCAACGGAGCGTCCCGATTGCGCCGGTCATCGGAGGTGATCTCCTCGGC
>CBFGQN010000576.1:0-2960 GCA_965650895.1 uncultured Ignavibacteria bacterium
GCTCTACACCGGTTTTACCGGAGTCAGGGAGATGCGTTTTGCCGACGGGATCGCAACGCTGATCGCCGATGCGAAGGAGGGAATGCGTCTGCCCGACATCCGGGTTCTGCCCGGGATGAAGATGCCGGTTCGGCTGAAGGTAACGAAGGGGAAGATTGGTCGCGGAAGCGGATTCGTTCACGTGCGCCAGCGCTCCGGCGGGAAGACCATCGGCGGCGTCTCGCTGGAACTTGTGCGGAAGATGAAGCGGGGGAAGAAGCTGAGAACGTTCCTTGAGAACGGGAAGCTGGTGGTGAAGTAGGGTCGGGATGATTCAGGGGTATGCGTGATGATATGAGCGGGCAACGCCGTGGCCGTTGGGGGGAGGCGGCGTTGCCCGTTTATGATGCACGGTGGTGTTCATCAGGAACGTCCGGAAATCATGCGGTGGAGTGTCGCCCCGCGCTGCGGGGCTTGGCGATTGTATGGGGTGCGCGCCGCGCCACGCGCTCACGCACGTGGCTAGTGAGGGTTGGGAGGGGCGTCGCCCTCGTTGCGGGGTTTGGTGGTTGTGTCGGTCGTGCGCCACGCGCTCACGCGCGTGGTTAGTGAGTGGAGGTGTCGCCCCGCGTTGCGGGGCTTGGCGATTGTCGGGCGCGCGCCACGCGCTCACGCGCGTGGTTAGTGAGGGATTCCGTTTGGCTCTCTGTGTTTTCAAGAGGGCTGTTGTGACCTGCTCAAACGGCTACGGGAATTTTCCGAGGACCGCCGAGCCAAGATCGACGATTACTGCGGAGTCCTCCTTGGTCTCAGCAGATGCCGGCGCCTGTTTCAGACTTGCCTTCAGATCGGCTCGTGAGATATATCCCGATTCGTCCCCTGTCTCGACCTTCAGACATTCCACTACGTAGTCCCTGAAGGCATTCGTCGTCGATGAATCGGAATCAGGGTCGTCCGACAGAAAGCGGACGATGTTCGTGACCGCATCAGGCTCTTCAAAGAGATCGCAGACCGCCAGGCATAACGCTTCGGCGATATAGCCGTCGGCAATACTTGCAACGGCGGCGAGTCCCCGGACGTGCTCGGAGCCGTCCTTCTGCCTGACGCGGGTGACAAGACTGTCTAGAATGGAGAGAACGCACGAGTCGTTCCCGTGCAGCCATACACGCGGCTTTGCTTCAATGGTCCCGATAGAATCATGAAAGTCCCGGAGGTAAAGACAGGCAGGGTCCGCCTCCTCCGTCTCCGGAGACACGGCATTGACCGACCGATTCTTCCCGCCGCTGTTCGACTTGTCCGGATCAAGCTTCTCTTCTCCGCAGGCATTGAATCCGACCAGACATAACCCGGCGACAAAGAACTGAACGATGCCTCTCGCAATAGGAAAGTCGGTCATCCCTCACGCCTCCCCATCTTCAGAATCACGCGAAACATACATCCACAACGCCTCCTCATACGCCCCGCCGAAATCGATTCGCGTCACGTCGTCGTAATCGAACTTCATCAGTCCGTCGATCCAGCAGGCTTCGGTTGATACTTCGTGAAGAAGACTGAAGTCCTCTTCAACCCGAACAATTCTCCCCACGCTGAATTTCGTGTCGCTGATGTAACCCCGGTGAACGGAAATCAAAGGATAATGCTTGTGGACCTGCTTCAGAAACGAGAAGTCCTCCAGATTCATCTGTTCAATCACAGTGCTATCCAGATACTCCGGGCCATAGCGATTGATCAGCACATACCTGGTCATATCATCTTGTTCCTCGGCAACTCTGTACCGGTCAATGTCTTCGATGGGAAGAACGGAATATCCGTCAAGATGGAAGCTCTCGTCCACGACCTGCATCACCAGAAAACGGGGGTTCACCTCCACCACGTACCTTCGATGGATGAGACCTGCTCGAACACGCATTCAACTTCAACAAGAGTATCCGTTCCGCACAAAGCCTGCAGTCGTTTGATGAAGATGTCTGTTGATTTCGCGTCCATCATTCAGCAGCAATCAGGTTATAAAGTCAGTCCACGAACTACAAGAGAAAGAAAATATCCCTTGGTGATTCTTTGTGCCCTTCGTGTCTTGGTGGTTCTTCCCTCACGGACAACACCTTTTGTTCACGCATCCCCATCTTCAGAATCACGCGAAACGTACATCCACAACGCCTCCTCATACGCCCCGCCGAAATCGATCCGCGTGACGTCGTCGTACCGGTATCTTCCCCGCTCATCCATCCAGTCTCCGCTGACGTCGACTTTCCTCAGAGTAAAGGTCTTCTCCGAAATCGAAGAGACGGCACCTATCCAGCAGACCATGTCATCAATCCCCTCCTTGTGAACCGTGATCAGCGGCGCATGGTTGTGAATACTCTCCAGAAAGGAGAAGTCTTCCAGTTCCTCCGATGCAAACGGAGAGGAAGCAAGATAACCCTCCGGATACCGCCGCTCAAGGACGTAGCGGATCATCTCCCCCCGATCTTCCAGAACCCGATACCCGCCGACATCAGCCATACGGATGATGGAGTACCCGTTGAGCAAATACTCATCACTGATATTCTGCAGAAGCATAAACTCCTCGCTCACCTCAAGCGGGAAGCCGAGGAGGGTGAACCGGGTCATCGGGGAACGATCAACTTCGATGATCGCGCCGGTGCCGATCAGGGAGCCGAGGGTGCGGATGTAGTTTCGGTATCCGGTCATCAATTATTCTCTTCATTGGATTGCGGAGACAGGCAACGATTCCGCCGTCTCCATGTCCGACTCAACTCTTCTCTTTTCGTCTTTTCAAATGCTCTTCTATCTTTTTAATCAACTCCAGCTCTTCCAACAGACGCTGATACTCCGGCCCGGAGAGCTTCCCGGAACTCTTCATCTTTTCCAACCACACATCCAACGGCTGGCTATCATCAATAACTCTCTGAGCAAATTTCCGGATATCGGGGTCCTCCTGCAGGGCTGCTCGTGCCAGGAGTTCAGGGGCTTGATCGAAA
>CBFGQN010000577.1:0-2955 GCA_965650895.1 uncultured Ignavibacteria bacterium
CAAGATCATCAAGCTCAAGGTCAATCTGCTGAAGCCGATAAAGTGCACGTAATGTCTGTTCCACGAACCAAGTCCTCCTTCTGAAGTCGTAAAGTTTCGAGAGAGAAAAAAAATATACCGCTTTTATTCAGACGATGTAGCGAACGGGATTCGTCGAATCGGTGATTGTGGTCACCTCGATCCGTTCGCCACTCTCCTCAACACAAGTTTCGATCAATCCGTTCATCCCCTGAACCACGAACGCTTCCGATTCGGCATGACCCGGATCGAGAATCGGAATATCGTCGTTGGCGGCGTGAAAGGCGTGATAGCGGGTGTCGGCCGTAATAAACGCGTCGGCTCCCGAGGCTATTGCCTCCTTGTAGAAGCTCATGCCGCTACCGGCCAGAATCGCAACCGAAGAGATCATCCGCTCTTCATCCTTCCCCGGCGGAACCGACATCCTGACGACCGAAGCCGAGCAGACCTCTTTCAGCAGCAGCGCAAGGGTCGGGAGGGGGAGCGGGACATCGAACGTTCCGACCGTTCCCATCCCCCCACCTTCGATCACCGGGTCCGGGACAAGAGGGTGCATCTCCGTGCATCCGAGTCCTTCAGCCAGCAGACGACTTGATCCTCTCGGATGGGCGTCGAAGGCCGTATGCAAGACGTAGAGAGCAATGCGGTTGTCGAGCAGATCGATCACCGTCCGTTCCACCCGGTTCTTCCCGGTAATCGACCGAAGATGGGGGTAGATCAACGGATGGAAGGCCACAATCAGCTCGGCTCCCATGTCCGCCGCCTTCGCCGTGATCGCTTCGTTCAGCTCGTAGGCCACCGCGATCTTGGTCAACGGATAATCTTTCGCCATCACCTGCAGACCGACCGGATCATCCTGCATCGCCGCGCGAAGCGGAATCGTCCTGTCGAGATGTTCCAGAAAACGGGTGATCGTCATCGCTACTTCCCTCCTTCGTCCGGCTCCACACCGAGACGCTGATAGAGGGGATAGAGGGAGTGGACCGGACGGTCTTCATGGTTGAAGCCGTTGGCGATGCGGAAGTCGGTGGTCTCTTCCGGCCAGAAAATTACCGGCATCGTCCCCCCGGCATACTCACCGTTGGTCGTATCGAAGTACTCCATGTTCGACGAGCCCAGATAGGCGTAGTACATCCAGGGGCCGGTGTTGTGATGGCGGTAGAGGCCGACGTCCTGATAGTTGGAGAAACTGAACGTGATCTCCGCGTTCAGCTTGTTCTTGTCGGCCACCAGACGCTTCTGCACGTCGTACAGGGCAGGATTGGCCTGCTCGAATGCGTCGCCGTTCAGCCAGGTGTCTACCAGATCGGAATAATCCTGGAGCGAACGATCCGACTCGTTCTCCTGCATCGACATGATGTCCAGAAAAACCATTGTCCCCTTCCCCGATCCGTCCGGATTCAGATTGAACCGGACAAGCTTCCGCCCTGCCGTAAGGCAGCCGCTGAAGATGAAAAGGAAGAGCAGCAGTATCGGATACGGACGTGACATCCGGAACTTCTCCATCGTGATTGGAAAGAAAGGATTGTGACCATAATTGACGCCGCCGTTGCCGATCCGTGCGGATCGGCGACGACGGCTGAATGCGGAGGGTGAGGGACTCGAACCCCCACAGGCTTGCGCCCGGCGGTTTTCAAGACCGCTGCAATACCAATTATGCGAACCCTCCGACTGCACTGCGCAATTGTGCGACAGCGAGTATCGGGAACAAATATACGCTTGTCGGGGGTCTGGAAGAAATGATGAAGTGTGATCGAGGGGGACAACGGGTACGAGGGGACAAGGGAGCGAGGAGGATGCGGACGGTGGGGCTGAGAGGGAGGGATTAGCGGAAGGGGTGGTGTGCCGGTATCTTTTATCGGTCGGTTGATGTGTGCAAAGGAATGCGAGAGAATCGGCTGGAGGAACGGGGAGAGGCAGGGGCTGTCGCACGGGACCGGCGATGATGCCGTTTCGGACGTTGCAGAATGATGAATCGCTTGCTTTTCCAGACGGTGTCGTATCCGTTTGCTCTGACTGCGGAGTCGAGCCACGCAATTTTCGGAATCGTTTCCGACTCGGGATGATAAAGACCGACTGATCGGACAACCACCTTCGGAAATTGCCCTGCACGGAATCGTTCCCGTGTCTTTGCCTGCAGTTGGGCGAATGAGGGGAGACCGACCGCGTGACTGCTGACCCAGGGATTGGTGAAGAAAGGGATCGTTTGCGTAGTGAAATGGAGCATCGGTATGTCGACATAGAAAAGTGCCGTGTCTCCCTCGCACAGCCCTGCCTTCCGGAGTCCGTTCTGAAGTTCCCTGAACTCACAAGCCGTCTGCCGGGTCTCCACAATTCCCCGTAATGTCCGGTTATCAAAAGTCGAGTCCATCGCGAAAATCGAATCCCCCTTGCTGAACCGGCAGGCCAGCCAGGCAGAGAGGATATTGGTAAAGAGGATCAGACGGATGAGTCCGGAAGAGAACCGGGAAAACGGGGTGTGCATCGACTCGACGAAGACAACCGCTGTCAGCAAGGGAGCCGTGTACTTGAGACTGCCGACCATGTTGTTGGACGAGCCTGCATTCATCAGAACCATGCAGAGCACGGCGGTTATCAGGAGCATGACCTTCTCAGGCGGCAGTTGAGGTCTCCGCCTGAAGGAGATCAGAAGGAAAAGAACAACCACGATGCCGATCGGCGGAGGAAAGATGCCGAGTTCTTTTTCGGCAAAGAAAGCGGAGAGTGCTGCGATGCCGACAAGGAGTCCGAGTGTCGGAAGATCCTGCATCGGTCGTATCAGGTTCGGTCGCAGCCGGTTCCAGATTGCCGCACCCGCAAAGGCAACACTTCCCACTGCGACAAGCTTGCCGTATCGCACCAACGTGTCGGTCAGAAGCCGAAGAGGATGATGGTTATTGTCCGATCCTTCGTTTCCCGATACCTCCACAATGGTTC
>CBFGQN010000578.1:0-2944 GCA_965650895.1 uncultured Ignavibacteria bacterium
GTCGGTTCAACAGTTCCTTCGGAATATCGAGAACCTCGGTCTTCTCACGGATAAGACTCATGAAGTCGGCCGCATCGAGTTCCTCCATCCCCCGATGTTTCCGCACGGCGTTCAGGGCCGCCTTCAGGAAGTACATGCCGTTGACTCCGGGAAGTTCCACCGGATACTGGAACGCAAGGAAAACACCCTCGCGTGCACGTTCCTCCGGATCGAGTTCCAGAAGGTCATGCCCCCGGAACCTCACGCTCCCCTCGGTTATCTCGAAGGCTTCGTGACCGGCCAGAATCTGCGCAAGCGTACTCTTGCCCGAACCGTTCGGTCCCATAATGGCGTGAACTTCCCCCGGATTGATCCGCAGGCTGATCCCCTTCAGGATTTCGTTCCCCTCCACACTGGCGTGGAGATTGTTGATGTCAAGAATTGGCTGTGACATTGATGTTGATCTGTCTGTATACTGGATTATTGAATTCAAATACCGGCTCTTCGCAGCGAAGACTTCATGCGCTATCCGACACTGTCTTCCAGACTGACGGCAAGGAGCTTCTGGGCCTCGACGGCAAACTCCATCGGCAACTCGCGGAAGACCTCCTTGCAGAAGCCGTTGACGATCATCGAGACGGCATCCTCGGCCGAGAGTCCCCGCTGCTGACAGTAGAAGATCTGATCTTCACCGATCTTCGAGGTCGAGGCTTCGTGTTCGATCTGGGCGGTAGAGTTTTTCACTTCAAGGTAGGGGAAGGTGTGGGCCCCGCACTTGTCGCCGATCAGCATCGAATCGCACTGCGAGTAGTTTCTGGCCCCCTCGGCACCCTTCATGATCTTGACCTGGCCGCGATACGTGTTCTGTCCGAACCCGGCCGAGATCCCCTTCGAGATGATCGTGCTGCGGGTGTTCTTTCCGATATGAATCATCTTCGTGCCGGTGTCGGCCTCCTGATGATTCTTGGTGACCGCAACCGAGTAGAATTCGCCGATCGAATTATCTCCCTGAAGAATGCAGCTCGGATACTTCCACGTGATGCGCGAGCCGGTCTCGACCTGCGTCCAGGAGATCTTGGAGTTCTTCCCGCGACAGGCCCCCCGCTTCGTGACGAAGTTGTAGATACCTCCGCGCCCCTCCTTGTCCCCGGGATACCAGTTCTGGACTGTGGAATACTTGATCTCCGCATCATCGAGCGCAATCAGTTCCACAACCGCCGCATGCAACTGGTTCTCGTCGCGGCGCGGCGCTGTGCAGCCTTCGAGATAGCTGACGTAGCTCCCCGCCTCTGCAATCACCAGCGTCCGCTCGAACTGGCCGGTGTTGGCCGCGTTGATCCGGAAATAGGTGGAAAGCTCCATCGGACAGCGGACCCCCTTCGGGATATAGCAGAACGAACCGTCGCTGAAGACGGCCGAGTTGAGAGCGGCAAAAAAGTTGTCGGTGGAGGGGACAACCGAGCCGAGATATTGCCGGACGAGATCGGGATGTTCCTGCACCGCCTCGGAGAACGAACAGAAGATGATCCCCTTCTCCGCAAGCGCCTTCTTGAACGTGGTCCCGACCGATACGCTGTCGAGCACCGCGTCGACGGCAACCCCGGCAAGGGCGGCCTGCTCGTTCAGCGGAATGCCCAGTTTGTCGTACATCTCCAGAATTTCCGGATCGACCTCGTCCAGACTCTGTGGTCCTTCCCCCCTCGTCTTCGGAGCGGCGTAGTAGGTGATGCTCTGATAGTCGATCGGACCGTACTCGAAGTTCTGCCAGGTCGGCTCCTCCATCTTCTGCCAGTGCCGGAACGCTTTCAGCCGCCACTCAAGAAGCCATTCCGGTTCATTCTTCTTCCCGGAAATCGTCCTGATGATCCCGTCCAGCCCCGGAGGAATACGATCTTCCTCCAGCTCCGTGTAGAAGCCGTACTTGTACTCCTCGTTGGCGATCCTGTCGATCACTTTCTGGTCAACAGCCTTCTTGTCGTAGCGTTCGGCCACGCTCTGCGGAGCAGTCGATTCCTCTTTCAGGATTTCGTCCTTCATTGCAAGTTCCAGTTCTTTTATCTTCAGCTTGATTGAATTATCGGCAGTCCCGGGGTGAATCGGGCAGGGTTTGACGGACGAAAGTGAGAAATCTTGACAAAAGAATCAAGATTCAAAGTGTATGAACGCCTCAGCCCCCGCTTCGGGATGTGCAATCGGGAACATTTGCCTCCCCCCGAACGTTCCTTGCAAAGAAAGAGCATCTATCTGGAGTTCCCGTTCCTTTCAAGCACAGAACATATGACGATATACGAGGTAAATGTCAGAGTCCTCACCGAAATCGCCGATGAGTACGAGATCTGGCTGAACGATCATATAGAAGAAATTCTGCTGATCGACGGGTTCGAATCGGCCGAATGGTTTGTTGTGGAGGAAGACAAGGAGACGAAAGATCTGGAGGAAGCCGTACGACAGGCCGTGCGGCTGGATGAGTCGGTGCCGGCCGAGATTCGCGAGGCGGCCGCATCACCGGTCGAGACCCGCCTCTATTCCATTCAGTATCGGCTTCGCGACCGGGCAAGTCTGGATCACTACTTCAACTTCCACGCCGAGAGATTGCGTCAGGAAGGGATCGAACGGTTCGGCACCAAATTCGCCGCCACCCGCAGAGTGATGAAGCTCTATCGCATCTACGAAACGGCAACCGAAAGATAGTCCGCTCTGTCGGTTGACTTTGTTTTCCCGCCGCGATATATTGTTCCCCTTGTCCACAACAAACCTGCAGGCCTATGAAACACGACTACCGCGCCGTACCCAGAGAGGATGGAGGATGGAAAATCGTTCTGCAGACCCCAGCCGACGAACCGGAAGCTTCCACAGGCTTTTCCCACTCCCCTGACCGGATGGAACTGAAACCTCCGACCCGGATTCGACCGACAGTCTCCCCTTCCGATCCCCCCTCTCCTCTGGACTGAGGGCTTATCTGTTC
>CBFGQN010000579.1:0-2934 GCA_965650895.1 uncultured Ignavibacteria bacterium
TGGAGGACATGGTACTGCTCGCCGAGCGCTTCGCTGAGATACTGCGACATGTCCGGATTGTCTTCCACCAGAAGAATCGAAGGGCGACTCGGTTCTCCCCCCGGCAGGGGAGATGTGGGGATCGTCTTTGCCTTGTCGGAGGGGATCAGCGGCAGGGAGACTTCTTCGATCACTCTGATCTCCTTTGCGGTCGTTTCCGGCTGCCGGTCTATTCGCTCCTCAGGCAGGAAGATGCGAAAGAGGGCTCCTCCTTCCGGAGCATCATCCACGGTGATCGTCCCGCCGTGCAGTTCGATCATCTCGCGGGCGATCGCCAGCCCCAGGCCGGTCCCGGCTCTGTTTGTCGCAGTTGAAATGTTCCCCTGCTCGTACCGTTCAAACAGCCGCTCCCGATCTTCCGGTTTCACCCCCGGTCCGCTGTCGGCCACCTCCAGAAGAACGCCCGGCCCTGTTGACCGCAGAGAGATACGAACGTTCCCTCCCGCAGGAGTGAACTTCAGCCCGTTCGACAGAAGGTTCATCAGCGCGCGCTGCATCTTCTCCTGATCGATCATCACGATCAGCGGATCTTCGGCTTCCACCTGAAGACGGATGCCGGTCGTCTGTGCCAGCGTTTCCAGATTGGCCCCGATCAGACGAATTATTCCGGCCAGATCGACCGGTTCGGTCCGGAGCTCCATCCGGTCGGCCTCCAGCTTCGAGAGATCGAGCAGGTCGTTGACCTGATTGCGGAGCGACAGGGCATTCTGCAGCACACCCTGCAGGCGTTCCCGTTCCTTCTCATCGGTGATGCCGTTGTTCAGCATCCGTTCGATCGGACTGATGATAAGCGTAAGGGGAGTCCGGAGGTCATGGCTGACGTTGGCGAAGAAGCGGGTCTTGATGCTGTCCAGGTTCCGGATCTTTTCGTAGAGTTCCTGCAGTTCCGCGTTCCGCAGTTCCAGTTCCCGTCGTCGTTCTTCGGCAAGCCGCGCCTGGCGGGTCATGTTGATAATACGTGGGACCAATGGAGGGAGGGCGATTGCCGTGTAGACCGATGCCAGAGCCGTGATCCCCTTGACGCTCCCCGACATCCAGTAGACCGGTTCCCACAACGTCCAGACCTCCATGAAGTGCGTACCGCCGCAGGCGATGATAAAGATGCCGAAGGCCAGGATCATCCAGCCGTAGGGGATGGCGTCCCGGATGTTATACAGGAGATAGATCAGCGCCACCGATATGGCCACGTAGGAGAGACCGATCAGCATATCCGATCCGGCGTGCAGCCATACAAGTTCCGGTCGCCACAGATAACAATGACCGTGCGGCATGAATCCCCCGGTCTGAAGCAGGGGAGTCAGCAGAAGAGGGATCGCCACGATCAGCAGAATCGTTCCGAAGAGACCAAGGAGAATGGTCCGCCATCGTGTTCGTGAGGATTGTGTCGTCATGGTCCGGATAAATGCCGAAATGTTGGTCGGGAATAAATAAGACAGCCTCTACGATCCGGCGGCCGGCCGTGCCGCAGATGCGGTGGTTCTCGATTTCAGCCTTGCAGTACGTGCGAAGTGTGCGCTCGCTCCGCAAAAGGAAAGTAACATACGAAAAGCGGAGATCAACGGCAGCGGGGTGGTGCTGATGCATACCAACTCCGCACTTACGAGACGGGAATCCGGAAGCTGAACGTGGCCCCCTTCCCGGGAGAACCCTCTGCCTCGACCGATCCGCCGTGGCGGCGTATGATCCTGTCGACCGTTGCCAGTCCGATGCCGTGTCCGGTAAATTGATCGGAGGAGACAAGCCGCTGAAACGGTTTGAAGAGGAGTTCTTTTTCGGCGTTATCGAAACCGATCCCGTTGTCGTTCACGGTCACTGAAAGGGAACCGTCTTCTTTACAGCCCGTGATGTGAATCTCCGCCTGATCGGTCTTCTGCGTAAATTTCCAGGCATTCTGCAGCAGGTTCTCCAGGACGATGGCGATCATTCGTCGGTCGCACCGGGCCGTCAATTCGCCGGTAAGGCTCACGTTGATATTCCGGCTCGGATGTTCCGAGCGCAACTGCTCAAGGATCGTCGAGGCGATCTCCCGCAGATCCACTTCCTCAAGGTGCAATTCCTCCCGCGACATGCCGGCAAGTTCCACAAGGGCGTCGATCAGTTTGCTGCTGTTGGCGATAATGGTCTGAATACGCCGGATGTATCCTTGTCCCTCATCTCCCAGGTCTTTGCCGAAATCTTCAAGCAGAATACTGACGTAGCCGCTGATCGAACGGAAAGGCGTGCGGAGATCGTGCGAAACGGTATAGGAGAACGACTCGAGTTCCTCGAACGCCAACTGCAGATCCCGTGTACGGGCGGCTACCCGTTCTTCCAGTTCCTGATTCAGACTGCGGACACGGGTTTCGCTGCGGCGCAGTTCTTCCCGCATCTGATAGGATTCGGTGATGTTGACGTGGGTAATGACCGCTCCGCCGTGATCGAATCGCAGAGGGGAGATCGTCACCATGAACCATCGCTTTTCGTTCGGTGCGTGGCAGGGATATTCCTTCGTATAGCGATCGATTTCCCTGTTGATGACCTGGCGCAATCCTTCGGCGATCTCTCCTGCGGCCTCCACATTGTGAATGTCGAAGGCCCGGCGGCAGATCTCCAGATAGTTCGTTCCCAGACCGTGCGTCGTCTCTTCATGCGCGTTCCGGTAGTTGTTCTCCTCGGCAAATTCGCGCCAGGCTGCGTTGACCGCCACAATCCTCCCCTCGGAATCGACGACGCAGACGTTCTCCGCAAGCGAGTCGAGTACGTCCTGCGCCGACACGGCCGGTGGCGGATATTGATAGGGGTCGGTAGCGGGTTCTCTCTGTTGCGACTCCTCTTGTTGTGGCTCCTCGAAATTCGATGTCTCTTCTGTCATTGGTCGGATCCGGTCATTTCTCGGCATACTCGTTCTCTGTCTTC
>CBFGQN010000580.1:0-2930 GCA_965650895.1 uncultured Ignavibacteria bacterium
CCTCGCCGGATGATCCGGATGAGGAAGAATTTCGGGATGAAGACTGAAGGCGAAAGGTAGACAGACAGGCTCAATGACGGGCAAGGCGCTCTCCGACACACGGGATCGGAGAGCGCTTTTCTTTTCCATCGGTTCTTTTTGCAGATCCTGCCATGCCCGGTCTTTCCGGATTTCTTCGATCTATATCGGCAGCGTCACGCTCTTCTTTCCGCCGGAGATATTCTTCCTTCGCAGTTCGCTCCGAATCTCCTCGATCTGCGTGTGCGTCGGCAGGGGTTCCCAGGTCAACTCGAACGTGCCCGATTTCAGAGGCTGTCCCTCACGGGTGATCGGACCGACCTTGTTCGAGGAGCCCTGCACCTTGTAGCGGGTCTCGTAGCGATAGTCCTTTCCGGTTACCACCACCTGAACCATTGTTCCCCGGGGCAGATCGGCCATGATTGTCGCGTAGAGTTTCCCCTCTTCTTCCTGTGAAAAACGGACCCGGTCATCCCCTGCGGTCTGAACCGCGGAACTCCCTTCGTTGTCCTCTCCTCCCTCTCTCTGTTCCTCCGGGGTTTGGGTCTCTTCCTCTCCTCCCGGCTCCTCTCCCTGCCATACATCTACGGTCTCTTCCTCTTTCGGCTTGTTTTCTCCCTCTCCACACCCGAGCATTCCGCTCAGGAAGAGTGCAAGGATCAGCAGAGCCGGTGCGCTGTTCTTCAGTTCCCGGTCGTTCATACGTCGTCCCATCGATCGATTGTTCGTTACGGTTTCTCTTCTGTTGTCGGTGTGAATCGGGGTATCAAAGGGATCTGCCTACCCCGACTGCCGCCGTCGACGCCGGATGGGGAAGAAAGGTTTGTTCCCGAGGGGGAAATCTCCTCGATCTTCTCTCCGGCAACTCCGGTCCGTCGCTGCAGGTCCGGATGTTCCGAAGGGAGGGTGATGATTCCCTCAGGCGATGCGGTCGAACGGTTCCCGGCTGCATCGATTGCGGTGAATCTGATCCGGTAGTTTGCGCCGGCAGGGAAGATGATCTCCCCGCCGTAGCGTCCGTGTCCGATCGGAAGGAGAATATGATCCGGAACGGAGATCATATTGCCGATCAGTCCCGGCTCGACCGGTGGGTCCAGTTTCAACGGGACCGTCTCCGATGCCAGAAGTGCGCCGCTGAACTGCTCGACGATGTCCGGTCGGGGAAAGGCAAGAAACGTTTGTCTGTTCCCGAGCGAATCGATCAACTCCGTTTCAATCGCCGTCGACCCGGTGCCGCCGACCGGCAGGGCAAGATAGAGATAGTGCTCCTCATCCCGATGACACCCGCCGATATAGGCGGGGGGACCGTTCCAGACCGGAGAAAGGGTATCTTCATCGGGATCGGTCCGGACGTGGTATCGATCCTGTACGCTTTCCGTTTCACCATCAAGTTGATAATCTCTCGAGGGAAGCAGCAACCGTTCGGGGGCGAGGACAACCTGATGAAACTCTTCCGAGAGGACGTAGCGGGTTGTCGGATGCAGGGGGACCGTGTCGCTCCCCGAGATGAGGGAGGGAGCCGATGCAAGTATCGGCTCGATTCGCTCGGGCGTTCCGCTCAGGACAATCCTGCCGTTTACCGGCAGCCGATGCTCCGGCCAGATGGAGAGCGTACCGGTCGGTTGGCAGAAGAGGGGAGTGCGATACAGGGAAGGGAACAGAAGGGGAAACATCCCCGCACAAAGGAGCAACCTGATACGAATGGACCTGTTCATACTCTCTACTTTTCGGGACTGAAGAGGGCCAATATAGCCAATCAATGATTTCCATTGTCCTGATAACGCTGAACGAAGAGGAGAATCTCCGACGGACGCTTCCCCCTTTGCGGAACGTCTCGGACGACATTGTCGTGGTCGATGCGATGAGTTCGGACGGAACCGTAGCGGTCTGCCGCGAGTTCGGCGCACGAGTCGTCGAGCGGGAGTGGGGGGGGGTATGCCGGGGCAAAAAATTTCGGAGCATCGCTTGCCCGGCACGACTGGATCCTTTCGATCGATGCCGACGAGGTCCTCTCCGACGAACTTGTCGCCACGCTCGTGAGACTGAAACCGCAGGAAGGGGAGGTCTATGCGCTCGACCGGATCACGAACTATGCCGGAACGTGGGTCAGGCACAGCGGATGGTATCCCGACTGGAAGGTCAGACTCTATCATCGGAATCATTCCGCCTGGGTCGGCGATTTCGTTCACGAGGAGTTGAGCATCCCTTCCGGTGCTGAGATTGTTCGGCTGAAAGGAAAACTCTATCATTATTCCTACAAATCTGCAGAGGATCATCTGCGGCGGATCGAACGCTATGCCGATCTTTCCGCCCGGAAGATGAAAGCGGCCGGTCGTCCCTGGCGCCGCTCGCAGGCGCTCCTCTCACCACCTGCACGATTCCTGCGAACCTATCTGTTGAAGCTCGGCTTCCTTGACGGCAGGATCGGCTGGATCATCAGTCTGCGAAACGCATATCTGGTCCGGTTGAAATATCAGCACCTGCAACGGTTGTGGCGCCGGGGGGAGGAGGGGAGATAGATGAACGTCCTGCACGTCTCGACCGCTATGACGTGGCGGGGGGGAGAGGGACAGATCGCCTCTCTTCTCGAAGAATCCTTGCGTCTGAATGTCGGTGCCGGACTCTATGCCGCCGCCGGTTCGGCGATGGAACGGTATGCTGGAGAGAAAGGAATTCCGACCTTCTCATTCAGAAAGCGTTCCTCATTCGATCTTCCCGCCGCACGTCGTCTGGCCCGGACTGTGCGAAAGGGGAAGTTTGATCTCATCCACACGCACGATTCCCACGCGCACACCCTTGCGGTCCTCTCCGCCTCCCTCTTCGGCAACCCTCTTCCGATTCTCGTCAGTCGCCGGGTCGACTTCCCGATCAGTACCGGTCGTCTCGGTCGATGGAAGTACCGCCATCCGAAG
>CBFGQN010000581.1:0-2927 GCA_965650895.1 uncultured Ignavibacteria bacterium
CCGATCTACGTTAGTTTGATTTTCCGAAATGCAAAGACGCACATTTTCAACAGAATCCATCCGTGCCGGAAGCGACTGATGCTGGTGTCGCCGTAGGTCCGGGCGCGGTAGCGAATCGGGACCTCGACGATCTTCAGGTTCAGCTTTGCCGCGCCGAAGATCAGATCGAAATCGCCGAACGGATCGAAGTCGCCGAAGTAATGCCGGTTGGCCGCCAGCTTCCGGTAGTTCTCCCGCGAGATCACCTTCGTCCCGCAGAGCGTATCCTTGAATCGCTGCTCCAGCAGATAGGTAAAAGCCCGACTGAAGAACTTGTTCCCGAGCGTGTTCAGGAAACGCATCGCCTCCTTCTCCATCGGGTAGACCAGGCGTGTCCCGTTGATGTACTCCCCTTTCCCCGAGACGATCGCCTCGTAGAACTTCGGCAGATCCTCCGGCGGCACCGTCAGGTCGGCGTCCAGAATCATCAGGATATCCCCGGTCGCCAGACCGAACCCTTTGCGGACGGCATCCCCCTTCCCCTTGCCGTCCTGCATATAGGCTTTGATGTCGAGCTGGGGGAAGTTCCGCATCTGCGCCCTGATCTCATCCATCGTTCCGTCCGACGAATGTCCGTCGACGAAGATGATCTCCGTATGCGTCCCCATCATCGGCACGCGGCGAAGGGCCGGCTCGATGTTTCCCCGCTCGTTGTGCGTCGGGATCAGAACCGTCACCGATTGCTCCTCGCGAAGTTCCGGTTGCGGCGCAAGGCGCGCGGAGACGATCTCCAGCAGACTCAGTCGCCAGAAGAACGGAAGGTTTGCAAGAACATAGTTGCAGAACTCGGCGATCAGCGGGATGTAGATCGGACAGAGGATCTTGAAGTTCTTGCGGACGACGTCGAAGCCGGCGAGACCGAGCAGATTGCCGATATCCTCCGGCGCAAGCCAGGAGGCATAGGGCTGTTTCTTTTTCATACCGAGCCGTTCGGCCAGACGGATCAGCGGCTGCCACAAGGCACTGTAGTGGGTGATCATCACCCGCGTCCCGGCGTGACAGATCGAGCGGAGCTTCTCAAGTTCGGTCTGGATATCGCTCCAGTAGCCGATGACGTTCGACAGGATCACCACGTCGAACCGTTCGTCGATCGACGTCGGGTCGACACCGACCAGAAGCCGGACCGTCTCGTCGAGCCACGGCCTCCACTCGGCCGCCTCCTCCTCGGTCTTGATGATCACCGTACACCGCTCCGGATGGAGCCGCCGGGCAAGTCGCGGAGCGTCGTCGCCGACGATCAGGACGTTGGTCTCCGGAGGGAGATAGAAGCTGAGGTAATTCCCGATCAGCTTCCGGTAATATCGTTTGAATGGAGCCGGACGGGGCGGATGCCCTCCGGCGGACACTTCTTTCTGACTCATCAAGCCGGTTGTCTCTGTTCCTTGAACCATGAATAGGCGTCGGCGATCCCTTCGCGCAATCCGATCTTCGGTCGCCACCCCAGCCGGTTGATCCGGGTGGTATCCAGCAGTTTGCGGGGCGTTCCGTCGGGATAATCGGTGTTGAAGAGGATCTCCCCTTCGTAGCCGACGATCTCGCCGATCAGTCGGGCCAGATCGCCGATCGGAAGATCCTCCCCCCACCCGACGTTCACCGTCTCCCCTTCGGAATAATGCTCCATCAGAAAGAGAGCCGCATCGGCGCAATCGTCGACGTGGAGGAATTCGCGCCGGGGAGTCCCGCTCCCCCAGACCTCGACGCTCGGAGCCTTCTCTTCCTTTGCGTCGTGAAACTTCCGGATCAAAGCCGGAAGGACGTGGGAGGTCTTCAGATCAAAATTGTCGTTCGGACCGTAGAGATTCGTCGGCATCATCGAGATGAAGTCGGCGCCGTACTGCTCCCGCAGGAACTGACAGGCTTTCAGTCCGGCAATCTTTGCGATGGCGTAGGGTTCGTTCGTCGGCTCCAGCGGACCGCTCAGCAGATACTCTTCCTTGATCGGCTGCGGCGCCATCTTCGGATAGATGCAGGAGGAACCCAGGAAAAGCAACTTCTTCACGCCGCTTTGGTGAGACGCCGTGATGATGTTCGTCTGGATCTGCAGATTGTCCAGAATAAAATCGGCCTTGTAGGTGTTGTTGGCGTGAATGCCCCCGACCTTTGCCGCGGCCAGGAAGACGTACTCCGGCTTCTCCTGCTCGAAAAACTTCTCGACGTCCGACTGCCGCCGCAGATCGAGTTCGCTCCGGTCTCTGGTAATCAGATTCCGATACCCCTCGCTCTCGAGCCTCCGCAGGATCGCCGAGCCGACCATGCCGCGATGTCCGGCAACGTATATGCGTGATGACAAATCCAAGTCAGTGCAAAATTAAAAATTCTGAACAAGGCAAAATTCAAAATGAAAAATTCAAAAAGAGAAGAGCGGGGAAGGCCGGCACAACGTTGAAAGTATGTTGTCGCTTTAACTCACCACGAGTTATGGATTCCAGCACGTCCACCTGCTCTCACCATCCCGAACACTTTCCCTTTTTTAATTTTTCATTTTGAATTTTACATTGATCTCAGTGTTCCGCCTCGGTGGGGATCTTCCCGCTCAACTGCCGCTCAAGCGTCTCGATATCGGCCTCGACCATGATCTTCACCAGTTCCTTGAACTTCACCTTCGGCACCCAGCCCAGCTTTTCCTTTGCCCTGGTCGCATCGCCGATCAGCAGATCGACCTCGGCCGGACGGAAGTACTTCGGGTCGATCTCCACAAACTCCCACGGATCGAGTCCGACAAGTTTGAACGACTCCTCAAGGAACTCCCGGACGCTGTGCGTCTCGCCGGTGGCGATCACGAAGTCCTCCGGCGCCTCCCCCTGCAGCATCATCCACATCGCCTCGACGTAATCGGGGGCATACCCCCAGTCCCGCTTCGCGTCGAGATTGCCGAGGTAGAGTTTCTT
>CBFGQN010000582.1:0-2925 GCA_965650895.1 uncultured Ignavibacteria bacterium
CGAATCTCCCTCGACATCTTTTCGGTCATCGGCGAACAGGTGATCTCGCTGGTGCGGAACGAAGTCCGTCAGCCGGGGTTCTACTCGGATCTTCTGATCCCGAACGATCGTCCGAGCGGCGCATATTATTACCGCCTGCAAGTCGATAATGACGTATTCTATGAGAAGATGATCCGACTTCGCTGACCGCACCGAAGGTCTCGGGAGGGCGGGGAAGTTTCAGGCAGAGAACGAAGGCCGCTTTTAATCGATCAACATCTTCCGAATGAACGACAACGACACCGGGCAGAAACCGGCTGAGGGGAACAAACGATCTTTCAAGCTGTCGTCGGAAGGGCTCCGGTTTCTGTTTCGCTACATGCGCCCCTACCGCTGGAAGTTCTCCGTGGCGATGTTCGCCCTGCTCTTTTCATCCCTTGCCGGACTGGCCTTTCCGGGACTTACCGGAGAACTGATCGACGCCGTTCAGTCACCCGGTCCCGGTCTCTTCGGCAACCTGAACAACCTTGCCCTCTTCTTTCTCGGCATTCTGATCGTGCAGTCCGGCTTCAGTTTTGTCCGGACCTATTTTCTTCAGGAAGTCTCCGAACGAAGTCTGGCCGATCTGCGGAACGAACTCTACACCCATCTGATCCACCTGCCGCTCGACTTCTTCCACCGCAACCGTGTCGGCGACCTGACCAGCAGACTCGGGACCGACATCACCGCGATCCAGACGACGATGACCACGACGTTGTCGGAGATGATCCGGCAGACGATCATTCTGATCGGCGGCATCACGCTTGTGATCTACACCTCTCCACGACTGACCCTTGTGATTTTAGGTGCCCTCCCGCTGGTCGTCGCTCTTGCGGTAGGGTTCGGTCGCGTTATCCGCAAATCAAGCAGACGGGTGCAGGATCTGTATGCGGAGCTGAACACGATTGCCGAGGAGACCTTCCAGGCGATCAGCGTGGTGAAGGCCTTCACCGCCGAACGGCGGGAACGGAAGCGATACGCAAACAAGCTGGATGGAATCATCGAAGTGTCGCTGAAGGTGGCGCGGGCGCGCGGGGCGTTTATCGCCTTCGTCGTTTTCCTTCTCTTCGGCGGCGTCGTCGGTGTGGTCTGGTACGGCGGGACGCTGGTTCAGTCGGGAGATCTGACGATCGGCGAGCTGACGTCATTCGTTCTCTACGCCGCTTTTGTCGGCGGGGCGATGGGGAGTTTTGCCGATCTGTACGGAGGATTGCAGCGGGCGCTCGGTTCGGCCGAACGGATCAGAGATATTCTCGGAGAAATAAAGGAGCAGATCGATGAGAGGCCGGAAGCCCTCCCTCCCGGTTACGAAGGAGATATCCGGTTTATCGACGTCACGTTCTCCTATCCCACCCGACCGGAAGTCAACGTCCTCGACGATATCTCCTTCCGGATTCCGCCCGGAACCAGTCTTGCCGTGGTCGGCCCGTCGGGTGGAGGAAAGACGACGCTGACGAATCTCCTGCTCCGGTTCTACCGGCCTGACAGCGGGGAAATTCTGATCGACGGGAAACCGTCGGAGAGCATACCGCTCGGTGAGTTCCGTGAGATGGTGGCAATCGTTCCGCAGGAGGTGATTCTCTTCGGCGGGACGATCATGGAGAACATCCTCTACGGAAGACCGGACGCGACTGAGGAGGAGGTCCATGAAGCGGCCCGCGCGGCGAACGCGCTGGAGTTTATCGAGTCGTTCACCGACGGCTTCGAAACGATTGTCGGGGAGCGGGGGATCCAGCTTTCCGGCGGGCAGCGTCAACGGATTGCGATTGCCCGGGCCATCCTCAGGAACCCCAGGGTTCTGATCCTTGATGAGGCGACAAGCGCTCTGGATACCGAGTCGGAACGCCTGGTGCAGGAAGCGTTGCAACGGGTGATGCGGAACCGAACGACGATGGTGATCGCCCACCGGCTCAGCACCGTCCGGAACGTCGATCAGGTGGCGGTGATCCGCAAGGGAAAGATCGTCGAGTACGGCCGCTACGACGAACTGGTCGCCCGCAACGGTCTCTTCGCCCGGATGGTGGCGATGCAGCGGGACGGGGAGATCGGGGAGGTGGAGGGATGAGGAGAAGTTCGATTGTCGATTGACGATTTTTGATTTGCAGGTGCCGGGCGTCAGGTTCGAGTGACTTGACTCCGTGAGGGTGACGGAATTTTGCATTGTCCCGGCTGTCCTGTCCGGTTATGTTCCCCCATGAACACCTTGCAGCGAACTCCATTGCTCCTGATCGCTTTCGTCCTCGTTGCGACTGCTCCGTGGTTGTTCTTCGGCGTTCAGTATGCCGACCTCGGGTGGAGTCTGTCGAAATCCTGGATGATCGCCGAACATCCGAAGGAAGCCTTCTGGGAACTGAGCTGGCTCAGCAGTGCCGTGGGGGCCTTGTGGCTGAAGGGGGGCGAGTATTCCCTGTTATGGATGAGGATCGGTTTCCTCCCCCTTGCCGTGGTGACCGTACTGAGTCTGTACGGAATTCTCAGACTCCACTATCAACCTCGGGAATCGGTCCTGGCTTTGATCCCCGCCTACCTCCTCTACATCGCCGGATTCGAACAGTTTGCGCCGAACTACTATACGGTTCCTTCCATCTTCATCCTCCCATCCCTCTACTTCTTTCTGAAGTCGTTCCGGAAGGAAGGGAAAAGACACATCTTCATCGCGGCACTGACAAGCGGGATCTTCTTGGCCGCCTTTGTTCAATCACGCATACCCGGCATTGTCACCACATTGCTCTATATCGTCGTCTGGGCGTATGCGCTCCGCCGGTCGGTTATTCCCGGATCGAATTGGTGGCTGCATCCGGCAGGACTGGCAACCGGTTGCCTCCTCGGCACCGCCGGACTGGCCTTGATTCTCGACCAGCTCGGTCTGCTGCATATTGTTGTTGACGGAATCCGCCGAACCATTGT
>CBFGQN010000583.1:0-2922 GCA_965650895.1 uncultured Ignavibacteria bacterium
GTCCGAAGAAATTCGATGCGTAGAGGCGGCGGGAATCGTCGGTGATCGAGTAGGGGAACGAACCGATCATGTAGTGGCCGCCGATTGCGACCGAGGGGATGATGTTGTACTGAAGATTCAGTGTGGCATTCTGCGCCAGGATGGGGGCGAAGCCGGCCCCCTGGAGACTGTTGAATTCGCCGTGATAGATTCCCGTCCCCAGGCCCAGACCGAGCATCAGCGATTGCGGGTCGGGCTGTGCTACCAGGCCGATCTCCGATACGGTTATCATGAAGAGAGCGCAGATCACACCGAGACGTCGTCGGTCGGCTCGCGGTCTCCAGCGGTTTCGTTGTGTCGTCATAGATCAATCTCCATTCAGGGTGAAGCGGAAGCGGGACGGCCGAACAAAGACAATCCAACGGCAATCCAACAACAAAGCCCGATTCACAGTCTGTCGGCAAAAGTACCGAAAAAGAAAGACTGTGACATCGGGCAGAGAGTTACAGGTCGCCGACTGATTGTGTGCCGATGAATCAGAGGACCATCGGTTCCAGCGCGCCGTTCATGCTGATTGAGTAGCGGAAATCGTTCTGCATTCGCTCGCTTACCAGTCGCCAGATGATCGCATGGATTTCCTCCTGAGGTTTCCCCCCGTCGATCACAAAGTAGCGCCCGGCGTTTGTAT
Source organism: uncultured Ignavibacteria bacterium (assembly GCA_965650895.1). Classification (GTDB taxonomy): domain Bacteria; phylum Bacteroidota; class Ignavibacteria; order OLB7; family OLB7; genus JAGWAZ01. The sequence continues at coordinate 668 of CBFGQN010000583.1, forward strand.
TGGCGACGTACATGTAGCCGTGAATCACCCGTTCGAAGAAGGTGATGCCTGCCTCTTCCATCCGGTCCTGCACAACACCTTCGCGACCGGTTGTCCGGTGGAGCGCGGTTTCCGGGGAAATGTCCAGATAGAATGTCATGTCCGGTACGGTCTCCTGCGTTGCGATCCGGTTGATATGGACGATATCGTCAAGCGGAAGCCCCCGGCCGTATCCCTGATAGGCGATGGTGGAATCGGAAAATCGGTCGCAGATGACGATCTTTCCCTGATCAAGCGAGGGGAGAATCACCTCAGCCGTCAGTTGAGCGCGGCTTGCGGCGAAGAGAAGGAGTTCGGTCCTTTCGTTAATTTCGGAGTATTCTTTGTTGAGGAGAATGTCACGGATGTGTTCGGAGAGTCGGGTGTTCCCGGGTTCACGAAGCTCGACAGGTTCATGGTTTGCCTCGCGGAGCTTTTCTGCCAGAAGCCGCGCCTGAGTAGATTTGCCGCTGCAGTCGATGCCTTCGAATGTTATGAACATAAGCGCTCCTCGAATTTAGTAGGTTGTAGAGAACATGTAGCGAACACGGGGACGGAATTATCGGCGGGGATCTTCGCGAACCGCTGAGGATTCAGTATCCTTCCATCATTCTGAATGATGTTCGTCGGTACCATGGCTTGAAAATAGAGTTCCAGTCAATCAAAGTCAATAACCTTGCACGGATTAATGTCTACTACCCGCAGATTTTTGCTCATGCCCGGCACGTTCTCCCGTTTTGCCGGATTTCTGCTCTATACGTTTCTGATCGGAGGCTGTGCCGGTGCGCAGGATATGAAACAAACGCATCCGGACATCACGCTGACCTCGATCGAAGGGATCGGGGATACGATCGAATTCCATATCGGTTCCCCTCTGTTTCTGAAGATGCGGATCAACGCCCCCCGGGCCTGCGAACCCTTCAACGGTCACCCGTTCTTTTTCGATGAACGGGGAGCGCAGGTCGGCTGGGGGTTCCGGGAGGTCAGCGACTCGCTGATCTTTGCGGATGCGGAGACCGGATGCGAACGCTATCTGATGCTCTCCTCGGAAGCCTCGAACCTTCTGGCCGAGGGATACTATCCGATGTCGGTCGCCCTGCTCCTCGATGAGAAATCCGAACTCCGTTCGGATACCGTTGTCCTCCATCCGGTTCACGCATCCGGGGCGAACGCTCTCTCCTACAGCCGCTTTATTCTTGAACAGATTCTCTCCAACTCTCCGTTGCTTGACGAGCGGGAGACCATGCGGGAACTCTTTGCCGATCACCTGCCGCAGAGTTTTGCCTCGGACGTCTACCGGGCGGCGATCCTCTACCGCGGGGGAGACCGGGCGGATGCCGCAGAGGCGTTGACGGCGGCCGAACGGAGGATCAGCGAAAAAAGAGGGGGGGATATTCCATCGGAGAATGCCGACAGGCTTTTCAAGGTGTTGCAGCTCAGGATGAAGGAAGAGACGAGATGATCCCGAAGCTTCGGGTCGGGAGTCTTGCGTAAAACCCCTGAAACGGTTAGGTTCGCAAGGATCGGAGCGTTTTGCTGAGGAGGGCGGGGATGCAGGAAGAGGTAACGTATCCGAAGGCCGCACGTATGGCGTTCGGTCGGACAAAGGGGAAAATTTTCTCCCTTCACAACATCGGCGCGATTGAAATCGTCATCCGGTGCTGTAAAAGACAGACTATTCGCAATTCACTAACAACCTGAAGAGGTTTACTGGTGCGCATCACAAAACAATATACAAACCGGGAGAGCCAGTCTCTTGATCGCTACCTGCAGGAAATCGGCAAGGTGGAGCTGCTGACGCCCGATATGGAAATCGAGCTGGCGAAGCGGATCAAGCGGGGAGGGGCCGAAGGTGAGCGGGCGCTGGAGGCGCTGGTCAAGGCAAACCTGCGATTTGTCGTCTCGGTCGCCAAGCAGTACCAGAATCAGGGGCTTTCGCTCGGTGATCTGATCAATGAGGGGAACCTGGGTCTGATCAAGGCTGCGAAGCGTTTCGACGAGACCCGGGGGTTCAAGTTCATCTCCTATGCAGTCTGGTGGATTCGCCAGTCGATTCTTCAGGCCCTGGCCGAGCAGTCCCGCATCGTCCGCCTGCCGCTGAACCGTGTCGGCGCTCTGAACAAGATCGGCAAGAAGTTCAGCGAACTCGAGCAGAAGTACGAGCGGGAACCGACCGCATCGGAGATTGCCGAGGAGCTGGAGATGTCGATGAACGAGGTGACCGAGACGATCAAGAT
>CBFGQN010000584.1:0-2909 GCA_965650895.1 uncultured Ignavibacteria bacterium
CGATCAGGGGCAAGGCATTCCGGAATCCGAACTTGAACGGATCTTCGAGAAGTTCTATAGGGTCAGACAGGGAGATGCACGAACCGCCGGAACCGGACTCGGACTGTCGATATGCCGGGGCATCATCGAAGCGCACGGGGGAACTATTCGGGCATTCAGTCCTGTTTATGGGGATAAAGGGACAAAGATTGTGCTATCATTACCGGTTGAGACATCGTTGTGTGACAGGAAGGAAGGAGCTTCCGCTAACCTGGAAGAGCCAACAGGAACCAACCATCGATAGATAGATCATGAGTGAAGAAGTATCGGCCCGCATCCTGATCGTTGACGACGAGCCGCAGATACTCCGCTTTCTCGGAACCAGTCTGATGGCCCACGGATATACGATCTTTGAAGCCTCTACGGGGAAGGAGGCCGTCTACAAAGCCGGAGTGGAGAAACCGGATCTCGTCGTGCTCGATCTCGGTCTGCCCGACATCGACGGAACATCGGTACTGCAACAGATTCGCGCCCACTCGGCCGTTCCGGTCATTATTCTCTCGGCCCGGGAGCGGGAGATCGACAAGGTCGGCGCGCTCGATCTGGGTGCCGACGACTATGTGACCAAGCCGTTCGGCGTCGGGGAACTGATGGCCCGCATCCGCTCGACACTCCGCCGACAGACCTCGGAGTCGGGACAGTCGACCATCTATAACTGCAGCGGACTTTCAGTCGATCTGGAACGGCGGCGCGTCAACCTCAACGGTGAGGATCTGAAGTTGACGCCGAAGGAATACGACATCCTGGGAATGCTTGTTCGTCATGCCGGGCGGGTGGTCACCCATCAATATCTGCTCCGCGAAATCTGGGGTCCCACGTATACCGGCGAGACACACTACCTCCGCGTCTATGTCGGACAATTGCGGCAGAAGCTCGAGGAGGATCCGGCGCAGCCCTACTATATCCTGACCGAGCCGGGGGTGGGGTATCGGTTGAGAGAAGAGGAGTAGCGGGAAACCGGCTGCCGCAGAGATACCGGATGAAGTGGGTACATCTCCGTTATCCTTTGTGTCTTTGTGGGAATTCCTGCTACCGTAGAGCTTACCACAAAGACACAAAGAGCACCAGGAAGCCACAAAGTCGGCAATCTCAGTCAGCCGGAAGATATGGAGAGGCCTCACACCGTTCAACTTCGGCAGATGTTCCACCCGCAGGGAAAAGAAGAGGGATTGCCGCAGCAGGCAATCCCTCTTTTCATTACTCATACTCTCTTTGCAGGAGAACCGAATCAGTTCAGATCCACCAGCACGGTCTTGATCTGCGTGTAGGCGTCCAGCGACGCCTGCCCGAGCTCGCGACCGAACCCGGAGTCCTTGTAGCCGCCGAACGGCAGGGCATTGTCGGTCATGTTGTAGGTGTTCACCCAGACGGTGCCGGCCTTGACCTTCTGTGCGAAGAGGTGGGCCTTCTTCAGGTCGTTCGTCCAGATGCCGGCCGCCAGTCCGTAGCGCGTCCCGTTTGCAATGGCCGCCGCCTCCTCGATGTCGCTGAAGGTGATCACCGAGGCGACCGGGCCGAAGATTTCCTCCTGCGCAATCGCCATCTCGTTCTTCACGCCGTCGAAGACGGTCGGGGTGACGAAGTAGCCGCTGTCGCCGATCCGTTCGCCGCCGACCAGAAGCTTCGCCCCTTCGGACTGTCCCTTCTCGATGTAGCCGAGCACCCGGTCCATCTGCTCCTTGCTGACGAGCGATCCCATACGGGTTTTCGGATCGAGCGGATCCCCCACCACCATCTTCGCGGCCCGTCCGGCCAGAACCTCCATGAACTCTTCACGGGCCGACTCCTCGATCAGGATACGGCTTCCGGCCGTACACATCTCCCCCTGATTGAAGAAGATGCCGCTCAGGGCCACCTTTGCGGCGAACTCCAGATTTGCGTCGGCAAAGACGATGTTCGGCGACTTGCCGCCGAGCTCCAGCGTCACCTTCTTCAGCGAATCGGCGGCGCTCCGCATGATCGCCTTGCCGACCTCCACCGAACCGGTGAAGGCGATCTTGTCCACTCCCGGATGAGCAACCAGCGCCGCGCCGGTCGTCGGTCCGTCGCCGGTGATGATGTTGATGACTCCCGGCGGCATACCGGCCTCCATCATCAACTCGCCGAGACGGAGGATCGAGAGGGACGTCTGCTCGGCTGGCTTGATCACCACGGTGTTGCCGCATGCGACGGCCGGGGCGATCTTCCAGGTCGCCATCTGAATCGGGAAGTTCCAGGGGATGATCTGTCCGCAGACGCCGACCGGTTCGCGCAGCGTGTAAGCCAGTGCCTTCATGTTCATCTCGGTCTCGATCGTCTGTCCGGAGACCTTGCCGGCCCATCCGGCGTAGTAGCGGAAGCAGTTGATCGACTGGGGCAGATCAACCCGGCGGGCCTCCAGCAACGGCTTGCCGTTGTTCAGCGTCTCAAGCTCGGCCAGTTCGTCGATGTGCTCTTCCATCAGGTCGGCGATCTTCCAGAGGAGTTTTCCCCGGGCGGCACCGTTCATCTTCCGGTAGTCCCCTTCATCAAACGCTCTGCGCGCCGCGCCGACCGCCCGGTCCACATCTTCCTTTCCGGCCGATGCGACTTTCGCAATCGTCTCACCCGTCCCGGGATAGATCGCATCGAACGTCTTTCCGTCGGCCGACTCCACCCATTCGCCGTCGATCAGCATCTTCCCGTAGCGAAGAAGTCCGTCGCCGTTCAGTTCATTCAACTGCGGCCGGGCTGCGGCCACCGTTCCGTTTGTTGTGGCGGTTTCTGACATTGTTTTCTGATCCCCGTTGTTGTATTCTCTGATCTGTTCAGCAAGAAACCCGAAGATAGCGAATGGCGGGAAGAAGAACCAGTGGGATGCGTAAAGGGGGGTGGAATCGTTGGTCCGGGTG
>CBFGQN010000585.1:0-2896 GCA_965650895.1 uncultured Ignavibacteria bacterium
GAGCCCCGCTTCGCAAGCTTTGCCGAGCGGGATAACGACGGTCTTCCCCGGTTCGATTACGTCGAGAGTACCGAAGACGACTACGTCTACTTCGAATTCAGTCTCGATATTCAGGGGGAGAAAGTCTACGACGACATGGCGGTCGTCGGCACGTTCAACAACTGGACGCCGACCTGGGACTGGCGGCTGGTCTATGATCCCGACACCCGCCGCTACCTTGCCCGCGGGTGGCTGAAGCGTGCGGTCCACGAGTACGAGTACGTCAGCGGAAAGTGGAATGTGGATGAGGGAATCCTGGAAAAAGCCGAGGCGACGCTGCTGGAAGGGAACAGCGTCTACGCATCCCATACCTGGTATGCCCTTGCCTATTACCGGGATCAGACCTCACTTGCCTACGACCGGATCGTCGGAGTCGGCGTTGATGTTTCGGGGGGGAGGTAGCAAGGGGCAAAAACCTTTGCCCCCGGTAGCCGACGGGTTCATCCCGGCGGACGAGGGGGTCAGGAGGGAGGGTGTGCAAGGCTCTCCCGTCACAGACCGCTGATCATGCATCAGTGCAGGCAGGATGCATCCCATCCCGGCCCGTTTTCGATTCTTTGCGTCTTCCCAACCCCCGTCACCGTAACTTCGTGCCGTACTACAGTCAACTATCCAGCACTCGCACGGACCTGCACGCATGTCGGAAAGATCACAAGGAATGCCCGGATTTATCGAGCGGACACGGATGTTCGGTCGGATGATCAAGTTCAGTCACAGCGTCTTCGCTCTCCCTTTCGCCGCCGTTTCGGCGATTGTCGTTGTGACGACGGGGCAGGTGACGCTGACCTGGGTCGATATCCTTCTCCTTCTGGTCTGCATGGTAAGCGCACGGACGGCCGCCATGGGATTCAACCGGATTGTTGACCGGGAGATCGACGCGGAAAATCCCCGCACAAAACACCGTGAACTCCCCACCGGCAAGATACCGGTGCGGGAAGCCTGGCTCTTTACGGGAGTCGCCACCGTCGTCTTTATCACCGCCTCGTTCGGGATCAACACGCTCTGCGGGATCCTTGCCTTTCCCCTCCTTGCCCTTCTTTACGGCTATTCCCTGACCAAGCGATATACGTGGGCCGCCCACTTCGTTCTCGGTGCCTGTCTGGGGGCCGCCCCGATCGGCGTCTGGTTTGCGCTGACCGGCAGTTTCCACTGGGCACCGGTTCTGCTGGGACTCGGCGTCACGCTCTGGACGGCCGGATTCGATATTTACTACTCGCTTCAGGATGAGGAGTTCGATCGGGTCAAGGGACTGCAGTCGGTTCCGGCCCGCTTCGGCAAGAACCGTTCCCTGTGGATCGTTCGGATCGTCCACACCATGGCGGTTGCCGCCTATGCCGGTTTCGGAATTGCCGCCGACCTCGATTTCCCCTTCTGGCTCGGTCTGGCGGCGGTGACGGGAATTTTGCTGTACGAAGCGTGGTTGCTGAGAAAAGGGGATCTCTCGAAAATCGATCTTGCTTTCTTCAATCTCAACGGCTATGTCAGCATCCTCTTCGCCCTTGCCGTGATTGCGGACGTCACGTTGATGTAGGGGAGCCGGATGTGCCGATGCGGACATAAAAACGATATCAGACCGAACAAGGACACGCAACAATGAAATCTCTTCTCTTCCGGACCGATGCAACGGGTCTGCAGATAAAGGCGGCCGAGCGGAAGCTGATGACCGCGGGAGCGGCGGGCATTACGCCGGTCTCCTCTGCGGCAAGAACCGTTCTTATGATCGATGATCCTGCCGGATTGATCGATCTGGAAGCCTGCCGGGAGTTCCCCGGCGTCGAGGATGTGATGGAGGCGGGATCGAAGAACCGATATGTCACCGCGGCGGAGAACTCGCCGGCCTACGATTCGGGAGTCGAGGGACTGACGATCATTGCCGGTCCGTGCGGCATCGAGACCGAAGAACAGGTGGCGACGATCTTTGCCCGCATGGCCTCCGAAGGACTCCGCTACGTCCGGGCCGGAGCCTACAAACCCCGGACCTCTCCGCACGATTATCAGGGACCGGGGCGCGACGGACTTGAGATGGCTGCCCAGATCGCCCGGGACTACGGACTGCAATTGGTCAGCGAAGTGGTCGATCCGCGCGATGTGGAGATCGCATCCCGGTATGTGGCGATGATCCAGATCGGAACCCGTTCGATGCAGAATTTCCCGTTGCTCAAAGAGGCGGGACGAAGCGGTCTGCCGGTTCTGCTGAAGCGGGGTATGTCCGCAACGGTGGAGGAGTGGAGCGGCGCGGCCGAACATGCCCTGAGCGCCGGAGCGCAGACGGTGATTTTCTGCGAGCGGGGGATCAGGACGTTCGAGACGAGTACGAGAAATACGCTCGATATTCTCGGGGCGGCCGCACTGAAGGAACGGACACGTCTGCGCGTCATCGCCGATCCCTCTCATGCCGCCGGTCGCCGGAGTCTGGTGATGCCGGGAGCTCTTGCTGCGATAGCCGCCGGACTGGACGGACTGATCGTCGAGGTCCACCACGACCCCGCCTCGGCCCGCAGCGATGCCGCCCAGGCCCTTCTCCTCGACGATTTCTCGGTCCTTATGGAAAACATCAGAAACATCCGCGAAGCCCTCCGGCTCTCCGGTGCCGGATTGCAACGGGTGGGATAGCAGGGAGCGTTGAGTAGTCAGCAGTGAGCCGTGAGCCGTGAGCAGTCAGCAGTGAGCTATGAGCAGTCAGCAATGAGCAATGAGCCGCGAGCAGTCAGCAATGAGCTGTGAGCAGTCAGCAATGAGCTGTGAGCAGTCAGCAATGAGCCGTGAACCCTGAGTGCTGTGAGTTATGGGACGTAAAGCTCATAGCTGATAGCTGAAAGCTGATAGCTGAAAGCTGATAGCTGAAAGCTGATAGCTG
>CBFGQN010000586.1:0-2896 GCA_965650895.1 uncultured Ignavibacteria bacterium
CTCTTCTTCCGCTCAGAAGCGGCCGACCCCGCGAGGTGGTGGAAGCTTGTCCTCTTCTTCTTTCTCGTCACCAGCTCCCACGCCCTGCTCGATATGCTCACCAGCGGCGGGCACGGCGTCGCCATCCTTGCGCCGTTCGACAACGGCCGGTATTTCTTTCCGTGGCGACCGATCAGGGTCTCGCCGATCGGGGTCGAAGAATTCTTCGGCGAGTGGGGGGTGAGGGTGATATTGAGCGAGTTGCGTTGGGTGTGGATGCCCCTTTCGGCGGTTGCCGGGCTTGTCCTGCTTTTCAGGAGGTCGCGATCCGCCGCGGCGGAGGCAAAGAAGGAAGAACGCAGAGAGGAGAGGGAAAGGTGAATTGTCGTACATTTCGGGCGATCATTCAGAAAACAGGAGCGTAATCCGAACGTGCCGCGAGCAGTAAAGCAGTCGTCCCTGCCGTTCGGTTACTCTTCTATCCGTTTCACCTGCTTCCATCAGCAGAAAATCATGCATTACCATGAAGTATCTATCCCTTTTTCCGGTCATCTTTCTCCTCCTTCATTTGCCTCTCCTTTCGCAGATCAGCGAAGGGGACTCTCTGCTGCGGGCCGGCATCAGACAGATCGATGACGGTCAATTTGAGGAGGCCTGGGAAACTCTGGAGACAGGACGCAAAAAGTATTCTGAGCATACCGTTTTTCAATACGAACAGGCATACCTCCGTACCGCACAGAAGCGCTACAAGGAGGCCGTCGAGCTCATGGAAGAAATTATCGACGCTCCCGATTCGTACGACAAGTACTATCAGATGCTCGGGAACGCCTACGATCTGTCGGGAGATGCCGAGAAGGCGATCCGGACGTACACGAAAGGACTGGAAAAGTATCCGGAGTCAGGTGTGCTCCATCTGGAACTCGGCGTGATGTCGGCGCAGAAAGAGGAGTACGATCAGGCTCTGGAGTTCTGGGAGAAGGGACTGACCTATCAACCCGATTTCTCCTCGAACTATTTTCACGCCGCCCGGATGTTCATGCTGACCACTGAAAGGGGATGGGGGCAGCTTTACGGTGAAATCTTCCTCAACATGGAACCGAGGAGGTCCCGGAGAAAGAAAAGGAAGAAAGAGTGGAATCGAAGATGAGCTTCAGTTATGAGTTCTTCAAGGATGTCACCATCCTGTTTGATCCCGAGACCGAAGAAATGATGCTCCCCTTCTCGTTCTTCTTCACCAAAGCAGGAGCCGTTGCCGGCACTGCCGCTTTCCTGACCGCTGAACCGATAACGGTAGCCGGGGTTCATACCTTCCGCTCCGTGTTCCTCGATCAGTGGTATCAGGATACGATAGCGTCGGAGCACTTCAGCATTCCTCTCTACGACTATCAACGCCGGTTGAAGGAGGCCGGACTTCTGGAGGCTTACGATCACTATCTCTTCTTCTGCGAGGAGACCGCCGACGAGGTGAAGGCGTGGTTCGGCGAGCATCCCGGCAAGATTGATGAACTGGCTGAGTGGATGACGGCCAACCCGTATCCGACGGACAAAAAACATGCCTTCTCACGATTGAAAACGGACGGCATCCCGATGCGTGATCTGGGAGATTTCGGTTCGGAAATGGAGATCGATGAGGAGTAGAGCGGTCGGCTCCGGTTGCGGAAAACGTCGAGACGGAATTTCCTGAGAGACATCGTTGCCTTGCTTCCGTTCCCGTATTGTGAGGATCATGCGGAAGAAGAGAGGTGAAGATGTCTCTCCGCTTTTTGCCCTCTCCCCCGCACGCCGTATTTTCCGCAGATTCTTCCCCGTCGGCAGGTTGCCGGTTCGTCCCGCAGTGGTCCGTCAATTGAGTACCGTTATATATGAAGCATATCATTTTTGCCGTCGTCTTTATTGCCGCAATGGCCGCCATCCTCTGGAATTCGTGGCGGCTGATCAAGTATCTGAAAGTCGGCAAGCCGGAGAATCGCTTCGGCAACATCGGCGAGCGGATCGGGAACGTCCTGAAGGTGGCGATCGGTCAGTCGAAACTGATGCGCGACCCGATTGCCGGTGCCGTTCACGCGATGATCTTCTGGGGCTTCCTCGTCCTGCTGGCCGCGGTGATCGAATCGATGCTTGAAGGATTGATCCCCGGCGGCAGCATTGCCTGGCTCGGACCGATCTACTCGGTCCTGACCATATCGCAGGACATCTTCTGCGTCCTCGTCCTCGTCGGCGTTCTCTGGGCGTTCTGGCGCCGGTACGTGCAGAAGGTTCCCCGCCTGCAGAACGACGACAAGGCCGAGAGCCGGGACGCTTCGTTGATTCTTGTGCTGATCGGGGTCATCGTCTCATCTCTTCTGCTCACCAACGCCGCCCGCGAGGCGGCCGGTCACGAGTTCGAGTGGGCCGTCCGTCCGGTCGGTGCCCTGCTGGCTCCTCTCTTTGCCGATCCGGCCACCGCCCGGGTTGTCTTCGAGGTCGCCTGGTGGGTTCACATCCTGACGATTCTCGGCTTCATGAACTATCTCCCCTTCTCCAAGCATCTCCACGTGATGACCTCGGTGCCGAACGTTTACTTCGGCACGCTCAGCACGGTCAACACGCTGAAGCCGATCAACTTCGAGGACGAGACGCTGGAGCAGTACGGCGTGGCCGATATCGAGCATTTCACCTGGAAGCAGCTTCTCGACGGGATGACCTGTACGCACTGCGGACGGTGTACATCGGTCTGTCCGGCAAATATCACCGGCAAGGTGCTTGATCCGAAACAGATCATCATTGAAATGCACAACCGGACGCTCGACCGGGCGCCCGACCTGATAGCGATGGCCGAGGCGAAGAACGGGAACGGTGCGGAGTCGAACGGAGAGGGGGGGACGGTTACCCTTAACGGTTCGGACCAGCGGAAGCTGATCGGCGACTTCGTCAATCC
>CBFGQN010000587.1:0-2895 GCA_965650895.1 uncultured Ignavibacteria bacterium
GTATCGAACTCCCCGAGTTCCTGCAGTTTCCGATACTCTTCTTCCGTTAAAAGGTCGATGCCCATGGCGGCCGCCATATCAACCGCGGAATCCTTCGGCTTGTGTTCCTTCCTCGCATCCAGCGCTTCACGGTCGTAACAGAGGCTTCTGCGGCCTTTGGGACTTTCGGCTGAACAATCATGGAAAATGTATTCACCGGTCTTTTTATCGTGACCGATCACATCCGGTTCACCACCGGTTCTTTCCATCTCATTGAGCGACCACAACTTTTCGGTGTCGGCTTCCAGCTTTGTTCGTACTTCAGCCCACTCAATGCCTTTATGGCGATTCATGTTCTTCTCAAAACGGGCTTCCAGTGTTTTGAGAAGTTCTTCACGTTGTTCCGATGACAACTTCCTTTTCGTGCTGCTCATGGTTCTTATAGCATTGTTGTTGAATAAATGTGCCGGGTGCATGGTTATAACAGTCGGCATCTCCGGGAAGATCAGTGTCTCAACGGTGCTCCCGTCGTCCCCGCTTCAGAATCTCTGCCAGTATCGCCGCGATATTCCGCGCATCGTCAACGCCGCGGTGATGCGTTCCCACGTGCGGCAGCCCCATCTCTTCAAGAACCCCCCGCATCCCTTTGGCGAAGGTCTTTCCGGCAAAGAGCGGATAGAGATTTTTGACGTTGAGATGAGAGGGGCCGAAAGGATAGGGAATATTCAACTCTTCGCAGCTTTTTTCGAACATCCTCCGGTCGTAGTCGCCGAAGCTTGCCCAGACGCGGGTTCTGCTTTCATACTTCCGTTGCAGGTAAGCACAGGCGTCCCGCAAAGATTGTCCGGCATCGACCATCTCCTGCGTCAACGTCGTCAGTTCCGTGCAGAACCGGCTGACCGAGGAGCGTTCCGGACGGACCAGTATGCTCTCGGTCGATCTCACCTCCAGCGAGGCAAGGTCCAGAAGAGCAACGCCGATCTCGATAATGTCGCTCTGTTCTCCGGTCGGAGGATCTCCTTTCCAGCAGGTCGCTTCAAGATCGACCACAAGCAGGGAGTCAAATGTGGGCATGATAAAATCGGGAATCGGATGCTTTCGTTCTTCAGGATACCGCCGTCGCAAACACCACTTCCTCTACCCGCTCTTTCCCTTCGGCGATCGCCCCTTCCACCTGATCGTATCCGATCTTCTCCAGCAACGCATCCTGCCGCCTGCTCTGTTCCATCGCGTCGGCGTAGGGGTGGTGGCTGAAGGTGACCATCTCGTAGAGAGGGGCCCAGCGGTCGGGGAACATGTCGGCCAGGATGGCGTCGATCTTTTTCTTCCGGAGGAACTTCTCGTCAACCACCTTCGAGCGCATCTCCAGAAAGTTCGCCACGGCAAGCTGTGCAATCGCGTCGGCGTTCCGCTTGCGGCGGAGATGGAACTCGCGCAGAATTGCCCCCCAGTCCTCGTCGCCGTGATCCTCCAGCACATCGTTCAGCACCCGACAGTCCTCGAAGCCGGCATTCATCCCCTGTCCGTAGAAGGGGACGATGGCGTGGGCGGCGTCGCCGATCAGGCAGGCCCAGTCACCCACGTACCACGGATCGCAGTAGAGCGTCCCGAGTCGGGATGTCGGGTTGCCGTGCCAGTCCTCGATCAGCGTCGGCATCAGCGGAAGGGCGTCGGGAAAATGTTCGGCGAAGTATGCCCGGATGTCGTCGTCGGTTCCGATCCGGTCGAATCCGTTCTCCCCCTCCATCGGCGCGAAGAGCGTGCAGGTGAACGTGGCGTCCGGGTTCGGCAGGGCGATCATCATGAAGTCGTGACGGGGCCAGATATGCAGGGCGTTCTTCTCGATCAGAAACTCTCCGTTCGGTCCCGGCGGAATCTCCAGCTCCTTGTACCCGTGCGACAGCCAGTCGGTCCGTGCCGAGAAGTCCTCCACATCCCGCTCCATCGCCTGGCGCAACGCCGAGTTCGCCCCGTCGGCGGCGAAGAGAAGATCGACTTCTCTTTCCATCTCTTCTCCCGTCCCGGTATGCTTCAGCCGGATCCGCTTCCGGTCGAAATCGACATCGATACAACTCAGGTCGAAGTGGAACTTCACGTCCTCATGTTCTTCGGCCGCATTGACCAGCGTGATGTTCAGTCCGCCCCGCGAGATCGAATTGATGTGCCGTCCGCTCCGGCTGTAGGGTTGAAGTTGCAGGCCCCCCTCAGGGTCGTGGACCATCCGTCCCTTCATCGGGATGGCGTTCCGCATCACCTCCTCATCCACCCGTGCCCCTTCAAGTCCGCGGATCCCCCGGTCCGACAGGGCCAGGTTGATCGACCGGCCGCCGACGAATCCGTGGACCCGGAAGTCGGGACGCTGTTCGTAAATATCCACCCGATAGCCGCGACGGGCCAGGTAGAGAGCCAGCAGAGGACCGGTCAGACCGGCACCGAGAATTGTGACGTGACGCATGGTGCGCGATGGAAAATCAAAATGAAAAATTAACGTTCAAAACATCCGTTGCGGCGGATTGATTGCAAGAAGGCCCGAAAGATAGGGGGATTTCGGGTGGGGGCAAAGTGGCGGTTTTTCTTTTGGGATATAAGCCGGAAGGCGTGATGGATATACAGAACACAAAGACAGGTGAAGGAGATTCGCTGACTCGTCTTTGCACTACAGCCGCTCCCACTCCTCACGACTGATGCCGGCCTGTTGAAGAATTTTGTTGAGTAACGACCGATCTGTTTCCCCTCAATGAGGGTTCGGTATAAACAGGCGCAACAAACAGGCGCAACCTGTCTTTTACCATGAATTGATGATTGCCGCCGGAGTAGGGGCCTTCGAATCCGAATCTTCGAAGGTATCTGATCAGGTTACGTCGGGAGATTGAGGTGAATGGGGGCATGAGGATTCAAACCGGTTGAGTTTGAGGG
>CBFGQN010000588.1:0-2883 GCA_965650895.1 uncultured Ignavibacteria bacterium
CTCACCGGAAAAACAATTCTCCTGCAACGTAAGCCGGATCGGTCCGGACCGGATCCTCTTCACATTCCCGGGGGGAGCACCGGAGGAATTCCGGATTGTTGATGTAGGGGGGAGAGTGGTATTCGATTATAATCCGGTCGCAGATGGCGGGGTCGGTAATGATGACCGGATCGTCAGGGAGGCTGAGGATGTGCCAGGTGGGGTCTATCTGTGGCGTGCGCGATTGGCGGGGGAGGAGGTAGGGGGGAAGGTGGAGGTGAGGGCTGGCAGATAGAGTCTGGATATTATGTTCAATGGCCAATATGAAAGAAGATTTTCATCCGGGACTGAATCATGGAAAGTGTCTCTATATACATAACTGAATGTCGACTAGCCACAGGTATACTAAGATTCAGCAAGCTCAGGAAGGGTGAAATGTTTCTGTCCATCCTTGCCGGGTTACTAGGGGCAATTACAGGTGTGATGTCCCCGAACTTTGCTCAGGGACAGTGTATTCGTGAAAGGGATCTTCAATTTCAGGAAGCTGCGATCAAAGTGTCAAGAGAGTATGAATTAGTGATAAAAGATGGCGCAGTGGTTGATACGCTGTTGAAGTACTGGACATTATATAATGATAAAGGAAGACCTGTGCTATCCGCTACTTTTGATAGTGTAGGTGATGTTCCATACTGGCATGAAAATATCTATGATGAGGGTAGTAATCAGTTCCTCGAGATCAGTTATAATAAGAATGGATATGTGTGGACATATAATTACGGAGTGTATGATGAAAAAGGGAATTGTGTTGAAACAGGGCAAATTAACCCGGCAGGGGACACACTGATTCGTACGTTCAAGACGTACGATAACCGGAACCGCCCTATCGAAACGGTCTCCCTTCGTGATAGTGGAATATCGACTCGTAGTGAGTATCTGTATGATGACACCATACGTAGCTCACAATGGATCGAGTATGATGCTTCGGGAAGAATCTACGCGATGTGGATAAAATACTACGATTCAGTGGGGAATGACATTCTGTACTTTCGTCCAGTGGAAGGAAGTCGTGGATATCCCACATTTGTGGAGTGGGATGGAAGTGACAGGAGTACTACTTTTGTCTACGACGTTATTATTGATATGGAGAGCAAGTTGCCGGATCTTGGTCCGGAAGCATCAAGAACTGAGAAATTTTATCATCCTTCAGGTCTGGTCCTTAGCAGACATGAATATGTGAAAGATGTTCTGATCGATGCCGACTTGTACGAGTACTTGCAGTTTGACGATCCACGATGTCAAATGCCGGAAGAATTACGTGAATGGATATGGAAGGATGTCTGGCTCGGCTTTATCGATAAGCAGCAAATTGTCGCCCGTCTGTACGGTTCAACAAAGTATACGATCAACCCGGATGAAGTGGAACTCGGTGTAGAGATCAGCAGAGCTTCGATGCTCAAGAATCGCGCTTTGATGAGAAACGATTTTGATTCTTCATCAGATTTCTACCAGCTTGCTGACGCCTTCGATATTCTGCACACTGACGGCATCATTGCCTTGCATAACACAGAATTTGATGAATCGGACAGTATTGCGCTGGCGGAGAAGGTGATTGCCCGGACCAAACGGAACGATCTTCTCGGCTATTGCTTCTACCGGAAGCAGGATCTGGAACGCCTGATTCCGGAACGTTCCACCGAGGATATTACTCTGCAACCCGGAACGCTCTACATCAGCTTCGGCTCTATCAACGGCTCTGAGGAGAGTACGAAAAGCGTTGGAGCTCAGGTAGTCGCAAGGCTGAAAGAAGCTGGGCTGACGGTTGAGTGGAATGGAGATGCAGATGAGAGAATTCAGGTACAAAACGTGGTGTGGGACAAGCGGCCGGATGGAGAAGACTGGTTGGAAAGCAGAAGCTTGAATCTGCTGAAAAAGTAGTATGCAGTTCCACTGTTAAGCTGTCATTGGCAGGGACGAAAAACAAGCCGATTAGAGCAGCTTCTGCCGCAGGCTTGCAGCTACCGCACCGCTGTCCGGAACCCAATGACACACAGATTCCGAACAGCGATGGTTGTTCCCGTCAATTCCTTACCCTTACAACACCACCTTCAATCCCCCCCGAATTTCCCGACCCGCCGCCGGTAGGCCAAGTTGGTAAAGCGTCACCGCATCGGTGATGTTGTCCATCCGGAGGAAGAGTTCCAGGTAGCGGATAGCTGAAATCGGCTGGGCGGTCCGCCAGGCAAGACGGGCGTTGAGTTGCAGTGCCGGGTCAAGCTCCACGAAGACGTTGTCGTTGTTCAGCGAGTAGGCCGTGCCGGTGTAGATCGCCTCGCCGTCAAGCTGGAAGCCCAGCGGGGCGTTCCACGAGAGGTTGAGCGTCCCGATCTGCTCCGGCTTCTCCGAGAGGAACGTCAGCGTGTCGGCGTCGGCGGCCTCGGCCCGGGGATTGCTGATCGTGATGTGCCCGTTTGCCCGAAGCCGCTCGGTGATCCGCCAGGAGAACGAGGCCTCCGCGCCGAAGACCCTGCTCCCCTCAAGATTGATCCGCTGACGCAGCGTCGACCCGAGCGTGTCGACCGAACGCTGGTCGATCGTGTTCGATGTGAACTGCGCGAAGACCGATGCCTCCAGGCTGAGATCGTCGGTGAGTGCGGCGTCGTAGCCGAGATCGATGTTCCAGGAGGACTCCGGCTTCAGGTCCGGGTTGACCAGAAAGCGGCGGAGCGCCTCGCCGTAGAGTTCCCGCATCGAGGGGAACCGGCTCTTCCTTCCGACCGAGAACCGTCCGTTGTGCCGGTCGGCAAGACGGTAGTTGATTCCGGTCGTCAGACTGGGGGAGAGGAAGGGATCCTGCTCCGGCTTGTCGGCCGATTCCAGCGTCATCATCCCGTCCACTCCGGCGCC
>CBFGQN010000589.1:0-2882 GCA_965650895.1 uncultured Ignavibacteria bacterium
AGAAGGACTGTTCCCTGCGAGTGCGGGGATGATCCTTTCCGGGTCGTCTCCTCTCGGGGCTCAAAGGTCTGTTCCCTGCGAGTGCGGGGATGATCCCATCATTATCCGGATTACCGTGTTTATCAAACCCTGTTCCCTGCGAGTGCGGGGATAATCCTCTCCGACACGTTCTTTGAGTGGTTGTTTGAAAAGCCATTTTGCAATAACGGACGAACTGACAGGAGGGTCCCTTGCTGTTCCTCATTTCACTTCCCCTGACAATCTTCTATCTTTGCGATGCGGACCTTTTATTTATCTCCCTCGCTCCGCGATTTGTGCTAAACGTTCTATAACCGGTGCCACATCCTGTATCGGAAACCGGTGCGAACGGATGTGGCTATCATTTGCAAACTCAATCTTCTCCGGAGGCTGGTATGATCCGTTCTTATTCTCTTCTTCTGTTCTTCGCTCTCCTTCCACTCTCCACTTTTGCTCAGGTGGAGGAAACCGCCCGGGCGGAACGGGCGCTCGCACCGAATCTCGTTGCGTTGTCCGACGGCAGGATTGTACGATTGCTGGGAATCGATGCGCCGGCAGACGGGTCGGTCTCCGCTGCCGATTGCCGGAGTCATCTGCAGGAACTCGTCGGCGGGAAAGATGTTCGCCTTCTCGCCGATTCGACATTCGCCGATGATGGCTCGGATACCATCGTCCGTTACCTCTACCTCGATTCGATTCTGGTCAACAGCCGGATGATCGCCGACGGGTATGCGGTTGATCTGCCGATCAACCATGCGAAACGGGATGAGTTCCGGAGCGTTTCGGCGGGACGGATTCAAAACGCCGGAACTCGCGCCGCCGGGTCCCCGGATCATACGTCGGGCACGACTGAATCTTCCTCCTCCACCTCCGTTCAATGCTCGGCCACAACGAAGAAGGGAAGCCGCTGCAAACGGATGACCACCAATTCTTCGGGTCTATGCTGGCAACATGAGTAAGGAATAGAGAGATCGGAAGATCGGAACCGAAACCCTGATCCGCCGATAGCGGATATCGGGAAATACTCCCCTCATCCCGTGGCGGATCGCTCGATGACGGCTCACTTATCCGGAGAATTCCCATGAGACGATGGCTCAACACGACGACTTCGGTCCTGCTCTGTTCGCTTCTGTTTTTCTCCTGTCGCGAAGAGGAACCCCTTGTGTCGAACTCTCTGCCGCCGCTCCCCGATGTGGAGGTGTCGGGAAAAGCCTCCTATCCGTTCGCCGTCGGATTTTCCTCGGGTTCGGACTCCGGGAATTTTGCCGCAGTCGTCTACAAGACCGACGGGACGCCTGAGCGTGCTTTTGCGTTCGGCAAGCGCGTTATCGACTTTCAACTGCAGCCGACCGGAACCTATACGGCATTCCTGCTGGAGAGGGATCGCGTCGGTTACTTCCTTGAGTTTTCACGTGCCGGTACCACCCTGCAACGCCATGAAAGCCTGACCACTCCGGAGACGGGAGTACACGAATTTCGCCTCTACCCGGACGGCTCCTCGCTTCTGTACGGCGTGATTCGTCCGACGCTGGATATGAGTGCGTACGACGGGTGGGATGCCGTGGAAATCAAACACTGTATCGTGGAATATCGTCGCCCCGACGGTTCGCTCCTGACCTGGTCGACGGAGGAGGGGATGGATTATGCCGACTCCTACAACCACTATCAGGGCAGCCCTGCAAACCCCTACCACGTCAACGCCATCGACCGGGATCACGACGGGCATCTGCTGATCTCGATGAGGAACGCTTCGCAGGTCGTCAAGGTCAGCAGCGGAAACGGCGACGTGATCTGGCGACTCGGCGGAAGACGCTCCGACTTCACGTTCGTCGACGATCCGCTCAACGGGTTCTTCCGTCAGCATGGTATCCGCAGACTGCCGAACGGGAACGTCATCCTCTTCGATAACGGAAATGAGCATACGCCCCCTGCCTCCCGTGCGGTTGAGTATGAACTGGATGAAGAGAAGATGACCGCCCGCATGGTGTGGGAGTTCCGGGATACCATATTTGCCCTGGCGATGGGCTTTGCCGACCGGCTTCCGAACGGGAATACGCTGATCTGTTACGGGACGGGCGGACGGATTCGTGAGGTGACGCCGGAAGGGGAAATCATCTTCGAGATGACCGTCCTTTCGGGAGAACTTCCCTACCGCGCCCTCCATATTGAAGACTGATTTTTCACTCAGGTCTTTCCAGCCTCCGTGCAGAGTTGTGCTGAAGCAAAAAAAGCCCGACCGTTTGGTAGCGGTCGGGCTTTCTCTTTTTTCTCTGTTAACGATAATACTATCCCTGCCGTTCAGAGCAACCTACGGCGTCGCTTTCTTGTGATCGAGATCGACGATCAGCGAGAAACGAAGCGTGTTTGCCAGCGGATGGGCTTCCTCGATCGTGTTGATGTAGCTGAAGTCCAGACCGAACTCCTGATAACGGACACCGGCTCCGAAGGTCAGGAACTCACGGTTGCCGCTGACTTCCGACTCGGTAAAGTAACCGGCCCGCAGAGCAACTGCGTCATCGTACCAGTACTCTGCGCCGAGGCTCAGCTCGACACCCTTGCCGTTCCCCCAGGCGGTCACCAGCGAGATCGGCACCGGATCGACCTTCCGTCCGGAATCGGTCCGGTTGATCAGCAACTTGTTGATGTCGGCGGTGAAGGTCAGATCGTTGAACTCGTCCTTGACGACGTGAAAGGCGGCGCCAAGGCGCATCGCCGTCGGCAGTGGATCGGCCTGCTGGATGTCGAGATAGTGGATTTTCGGACCGAGGTTCGAGAGCATGAGACCGAGATTCAGGAAATCTTCCGGCATTCCCCAGTTGGTTTTCGGTTTCCAGAGGACACCGAGATCCAGACCGAAACTGCGA
>CBFGQN010000590.1:0-2864 GCA_965650895.1 uncultured Ignavibacteria bacterium
GGTCGAACATCATATTCTCGCCTGCGGTGGAGAAGAGGGACTGGTGGACGTGCATTCCCGAACCGTTGATGCCGGCGATCGGCTTCGGCATGAAGGTGGCGTGCAGATCGTGGCGCATCGCGATCGACTTCAGCGCAAACTTCATCGTGACGGCCGCATCGGCGCCGCTCAGCGCGTCCATGTAGCGGAAGTCGATTTCGTGCTGACCGATCGCCACCTCGTGGTGGAGCGCCTCCACATCGATGCCGAACTCCTGAAGGGCGAAGGTCATCTCCTGGCGGATATCGGAGGCCAGGTCGGTCGTCTGATCGAAGTATCCTGCGTAATCGTGCGGCGTCGCCAGCGGGTTCCCCCCTTCGGTCTTGAAGAGAAAGAACTCCAGTTCCGGACCGACATTGAAGACGTATCCCATCTCCTTTGCCCGCTCAAGCTGCCGCTTCAGGATATAGCGGGGATCTCCCTCGAACGGCGTTCCGTCCGGCATATAGACGTCACAGATAATCCGTGCCCGCGTTCCCGACTCGGACTTCTTTGTCCAGGGGATGACGGCGAAGGTCGCCAGGTCGAGCTTCAGAAACATGTCGCTTTCGTGAATGCGTGTGAAGCCCTCGATCGAGGATCCGTCGAACCAGACGTTCTGGTCGATGGCGTCCTCCAGTTTCCATACCGGAATGGTGACCGCTTTCAGCGTCCCCACAATGTCGGTGAACTGCAGGTTCACAAACTGAACATTGTTCTCCTGTGCAAGTTTCAGAACGTCGGCTTTTGTCATGTCGGATACCAGATAGTAGATGGTGGATATGTAGATAACTGTCTGTTCTGTTCGATGTCGATCGTGTTGTCCCGGGATGGAAGGGGCAAGATTTTTGTTTTCCTGAAGGGCGATGATTCCGTTTTCCGGAGGGGCAAGGGTTCTGTCGTCCGGAGGGGCAAGGGGGTTGTCTTCCGGAGGGGCAAAAGTTTTTGCCCCCTGCAACAGCGGCGAACTCCCACACTCATACACTCTCTCACTCCTACACTCCCCTCTGATTTCCTTACTTTTGTCGTGCCGAGCGGACCTCCTCGATGATCTCTCTGGCGTGCGTCAGCGGAAGGGCGGAGCTTTCCTTGTGGGTTGAAAGGACCAGATTGGTCCGCGTCCCGATGACCCCTGGCCAGCGCTGGATTTCCCCGAGAAGCCGCTCCAGCGTCGCCGTGTTCTTCGTCCGGATCTTCAGCAGATGAGAGGCGTCGCCGGTGATCGCGTGACACTCCAGCACCTCCTCGTGGG
Source organism: uncultured Ignavibacteria bacterium (assembly GCA_965650895.1). Lineage (GTDB taxonomy): Bacteria > Bacteroidota > Ignavibacteria > OLB7 > OLB7 > JAGWAZ01. The sequence goes on from CBFGQN010000590.1 coordinate 1,271, forward strand.
TCGAGGCCTTCGCAAGAAATTTCGGGTAGTGCGTGGATGAATCGACCCTGACCTGAATGTAGGCCGTGATGTCGAGCGCCAGCGGATCGGGGGAGAGTCGGGCGGAGAACTGAAGAATGATCTTCCGCTCCTCAAGTTTGCGCAGCCGCTCGGCAACCGCAGGGGAGGAGAGACCGACCGCCTCGGCCAGGGAGTTCAGCGAGGCCCGACCCTGCTCCTGCAGGATGTTCAGCAGATCGAGATCTTTTGTGTCGAGATCGGTTGAAAGGCGCATTGACTTGTTTTTCTAAAGTATGGGTGCAAACATACATACTTTTTTTAAGCGGACAATAGAAATAACATAATTTTAAAGATTCCTCCGTGTGGCTCGCCGCATGGGGTCTTCACATTTCAAACTTCTTATGATCGAACGTTATACCCGTCCCGAAATCGGGGCAATCTGGCAGGACCGGAACAAGTATGCCGTCTGGCTGGAAATCGAGACGCTGGCCGTCGAAGCCCAGGCTGAACTCGGAGCCGTGCCGAAGGAGGCGGCTGTCGCTGTGCGGGAGAAGGGAGACTTTGACGTTGCAAGGATTCTGGAGATCGAGGAAGAGGTGAAGCACGACGTGATCGCCTTCCTGACGAACGTCGCCGAATATGTCGGCGAGCCTTCCCGCTACGTCCATCTCGGCATGACTTCCTCCGATGTGCTCGACACCTGCCTTGCCGTCCAGATGAAGCAGGCCGGGGAGATTCTGCTGCGGGGTCTGGAAGGACTGCGGGATGCTCTGGCAAAGCGGGCGGTCGAGTTCAAGCACACGCTGACGATCGGTCGTTCCCACGGCATCCATGCCGAGCCGACGACGTTCGGGACAAAACTTGCGGTGCATCATCAGGAAGCGGTCAGGAACATCGAACGGATGAAGCGGGCGATCGAGGTTATCTCCTACGGACAGATTTCCGGCGCGGTCGGCACGTTCGAGCATCTGGATCCGAGCGTCGAGGAATACGTCTGCGAACGCCTCGGACTGAAGCCCGATCCGGTCAGCACACAGGTGATCCAGCGCGATCGGCATGCCGAGTACATGGCGACGCTCGGCGTGATCGCCTCTTCTCTGGAGCAGCTTGCCGTCGAGATTCGTCATCTGCAGCGGACCGAAGTGCTGGAGGCCGAGGAGTTCTTCTCGAAAGGACAGAAGGGGAGTTCGGCCATGCCCCACAAGCGAAATCCCATCGTCTCCGAGCGGGTCACCGGCATGGCCCGCGTCGTCCGGGCAAATGCGCTGGCCGCAATGGAGAACGTGGCGCTCTGGCACGAGCGGGATATCAGTCACTCGTCGGTGGAGCGGATCATCTGTCCCGATTCCACCATTGCCCTGGACTACATGCTGGCGAAGATGACCGATCTGATCGGGAACCTTCTGGTCTATCCGGAGAACATGATGAAGAACCTGGAGATCACCAGCGGCCTCCACTTCTCGCAGACAATTCTGCTGGAGCTTGCCCGCCGCGGCGTCAGTCGGGAGGATGCCTACCGGATGGTCCAGCGGAATGCAATGGAGGTCTGGAAGACCCGCGAGAACTTCGCCGATGTGCTGAAGCGGGACGAGGA
>CBFGQN010000591.1:0-2861 GCA_965650895.1 uncultured Ignavibacteria bacterium
GGCGGCCCCCTCCGGAAGCTCCGGCTGACACGGAAACGGACGGCTCGGTTCATGCTGTGGGACGGCAGGAGGGAGCCTGATCCGGAAATCCCGCACGATGGAGAGGAGAGTGCGTCGGTTGATCTGCAATAGATGCCGGCACAGATGCACCGTGATGAGAATGTTATCTTGAAGACGTGTTGCACGATCCTCCCCGGCATGAGCATCGTCCGTCATACAAACCACCAGACCGAACACGAACTATGCGCTACGCTATACTTTTTCTGCTCATAATTCTTCCCGGCCTTCCCCTGGCCGCCGAGTTCAACTGGACCGAGACATCGATACCGGTTCGTGACGGCCAGAGCCTTGCGGCCGATTTCTACACGGTCGACTCGAACGCGAGGAAACCGGTAATCCTGGTGCAGACCCCATACAACAAGAATTTCTACCGGATCACATCGCAACTCCCGCCGCAAGCGGTGACGGGGTTTCCGCTGGATGAGGCTTTCCACTACGTTATTCTGGACTGGCGCGGGTTTTTCGGATCGCGCGACGCGGCAAAAGCCGGCTATGATCGCGGCCTCGACGGATACGATGCGGTCGAGTGGATCGCCGAACAATCGTGGTGCAACGGCAAGGTGGGGACCTGGGGACCGTCGGCACTCGGCGCTATCCAGTTCCAGACCGCACGGCACCATCCTCCTCACCTGGTCTGTGCCGTTCCGCTGGTCAAGGACTTCAGGACGCAGTACGAAGACTACTACTACGGAGGCGAGTATCGGAAGGCCCACGTCGAAGCGCTGCAGATGCTCGGCTTCCTCACCACAAATCTGATTCTGGACCATCCGACAAACGACATATTCGTCCGGACGGTAGAGGCGACCACCGACTACCCGGAGGAGTTCACCATCCCGATGCTGATGATCGGCGGCTGGTTCGATCATTATCCCGACCATGTGCTCCGGGCGTTCAACGATATTCGCACGCGAAGCGCCCCGGTCGTCCGGGACCAGCACAAGCTGGTCTTCGGTCCGTGGACCCACAGCGGAGTGGACAAGGCCGAACAGGGAGAACTGGAATATCCGGAAGCGACCATGGCAAACACGGCGGCTCTCCGGTTCTTCCACTACTATCTTCTGAACGAGTCGAATTCCTGGCCGCAAACGCCGACGGTGCAGTACTATCAACTTGGCGAGAACCGATGGAAGGGGGCCGACAGTTGGACAGGTCTGGTTGCGTCGGCCGTTCCGACAAGTTTCTATCTTCGGAACGACGGTCTGCTCAGTCCGAACGGCATCGGCGGTCCGGATTATCCCCCGGTCACGTTTCCCTACGATCCCCGCAACCCTTCCCCCACACACGGAGGCTCCTTCTTCGATCCGTTGAATCGGAACGCCCCGGTCGGTCCCTACGACCAGCGGGAAGTCGTTGAAAGTCGGAACGATGCGATCATCTTCACAACGGCTCCGCTTGAGAACCCCCTGGAGGTCACAGGTCCGATATCGGTCGAACTCTTCGTCTCCTCGGATCGCGAGGACACGGACTTCGCCGTCCGGCTTTGCGATGTCTATCCGGACGGCCGCTCGATGCTCCTGACACAGGGCATTCGCCGGATGCGCTTCAGAGAGGGCTTCCGTCCGGAGGATACCTCTCTGATCGTGCCGGACGAGGTCTACAAGGTGACGGTGGAGCTTCAGAATCTGGCCGTGACGTTCGGCGTGGGGCACCGAATCAGAATTATCGTCACCGGTTCGAACTATCCTCACTTTGATGTCAACCCGAATACTCCGGCCCCCCCGTATCAGTCGGACGATTCGCTGGTCGCCGCCAACAGCATCTATCTTGCACCCCAATATCCGTCGCGGGTGCTGTTGCCCCTGTCGCAGGTTTCCGGCGTAGAATCTTCAGAGAATCATTCTTCTTCCCACTTCAATCTTCATCTCGTCCCGAACCCGGCATCGGGACAAACAGCCCTCCATCTTTCGCTCCCCGAACCCCGGAATGTCTCTATAAGAATGTTTGATCTGCTGGGACGAGAAGTTATGAGCCCGCAGGAATACCGATTGGCTTCGGGAGAACATCGGGTGAATCTTGCGATTCCCTCCTCCCTGCCGACCGGGACGTATCTGATCTCGGCGAAGATCGGAGAGGAAGGGTTCTCCGTGCCGTTGACGGTTCGAGGCCAGGAGTAAACACAAAGGATCAATCCGCCGCGGCGGATACGAAGGGGCACAAAGGTTCCGGGGATGAATCCCTACAGGCGGAGACCGTAGCGGAGCGCGCCGTAGAGTTCCCGCGTCGTGCCTCCCGAACTTCCGAACCCCTTATCGACGGAGTTGGAAAGGGTCAGCGAAAGGGTGCCGGGGCGACCGAGATCGTAGGCCAGCGAGCCGTTCAGATCAAGGCTTGTTCCCCCCTCGACCCGATAGTGAGAAATGCCGACGGTCAACGATCCGATCAACTTCCCTTCCAGCATCGAGCGGGAGATCGTCTCCCTGAGCGAAAGATATTCCGTGTGGTATGCTTCAGCCTCTGTCCTCCCGTAGCCTGCACCTGTTGTCAGCGAGAGAGTTGAGGGGAGAATCAGCGTCCAGAGGGCATCGATTGCGGCCACCGAGCTTTCGGAGAAGTCTCCACCCGGGTTCCGCGTTCTTCCCCTTTGCAATGAAGCATTGACCGATCCGACCTGCGAACCTCCGAGACCGTTCCAGTAGAACGTCGGCGAGAACGAAAGTGCCCGGGAGACGTAGCCGTAGCGGATGGTGTCCTCGGCGTGATCGGAGCTTGCCCCGAAGTCATTGAACGACAGGGCCAGCGTGACCCATTCGGCCGGACGAAGCGTGGTGAAGAGGGACCCGATCACCTGTGTGGTTCTCCCC
>CBFGQN010000592.1:0-2859 GCA_965650895.1 uncultured Ignavibacteria bacterium
TCACAGCCCATTGCTGACTGCTCCCCGAAAATAAATATTTTCCAGCCGTTCAGCAACAAATCAATCTTTTTTTACCATAGAGTATTTCATGCAGTACGTCGAGTCGAGAACCGATCTGATCGGCAATACGCCGTTGATCAGACTGAACAAAGTCATCGGAGAAACAAAGGGTCTGGTTCTGGCAAAACTGGAATCGCAGAATCCGGGAGGCTCGGTCAAGGATCGGATCGGCATCAGGATGCTGGAGGCGGCCGAGCGCGAGGGGAAGATCAAGCCGGGAGGATTGATCGTGGAGCCGACAAGCGGCAACACCGGCATCGGCATCTGTCTGGCCGCAATCAGGAAGGGATATCGCTGCCTTTTCGTGATGACCGACAAGGCATCCGTCGAACGTGTCCGCTACCTGAAAGCTCTCGGTGCGGACATCCTGATCGTCTCTTCTGCTGCAAAACCGAGCTCACCTGAATATTACTACAACACGGCAAAGCGCCTGGCCTCGGAGATTCCGAACGCCATCATGTTCGACCAGTACGACAACCCGGCCAATCCCGACGCCCACTACCACGGCACGGCACCGGAGATGTGGGAACAGACCGACGGAAAGATCACCCACTTCATCTGCGGTCTCGGCACCGGCGGAACCGTTACGGGGAATGCACGATTCCTGAAGGAGAAGAATCCCGACATCCGGGTGATCACCGCCGACCCGGTCGGCTCATCGCTGAAGACCTACAAGGATACCGGCCGACTCGTCGAAGCCCTCCCCTACCTGATCGAGGGTGTGGGTCAGGAACGGATTCCGGGAAACCTCCAGTTCAAGTACGTCGATGAAGTCGTGAACGTCTCCGATCAGGATGCATTCGTCATGGCCCGACGGCTTGCCCGCGAGGAGGGGATTTTCTGCGGCGGATCGAGCGGTATGAACGTGGTGGTCGCAGCCCAGAAGGCAAAGGAATTGAAGGAAGGGGATGTGATGGTAGTCATTATCTGCGATACCGGCGAACGCTACCTGACGAAACATCATTCGGACGAATGGCTTCAGGAGAAGGGCTTTCTTGAGACCGACAAGATTACACTGCAGGTAATCCTGGAGATGAAGACCCACGGCAACGGCTCGGTCCCTCCGATCATCGCCGCCTCCCCGGAGATGACCGTCCGCGACAGTCTGAATCTGATGAACGAAAAGGGCTTCAGCCAGCTTCCGGTGATGGCCGAGGGGAAATCGGTCGGCTCGTTGCGGGATAATCGGCTGATGGCCCTTGTGCTGGAAGATCGGGATCTGCTGGAACGTCCGGTCGGCGAGGTGATGGAGACGGCCTTTCCGGTGGTCTCCCACAACACCGACGTATCGGACGCCACCCGCCTGCTGACCGATGCCCGGGCGATTCTCGTGGAGGATTACGGCATCGTCACCGGCATCGTCACCCGACACGATCTTGTGCAGGTTCTGTGATCCGGGTCACGGATTATTGAAGGGGAAAGTCGGAGCTTGTTCTGTAACCCGGAAGTTTTCCGGCGGTTGTACGCCTTCGGGAAATTCATTCCGCGTTGAAACAAACATTCAGAACATTCTTTTTTTTCGTGAGATCGAAAACGAGTACCCTTCAATCCGACCGGAAGTCGTTCCGGACGGGCGCATTACTCTTCCTGCTGTCACTGTTTTTTTGTAACGGCCTGTCCGAAACCGGACATGCGCAGGCCTGGACAAAAGAGGAAGGGAAGCTGTACGGCAAGATTTCCTACGGTACCAGTACGGCCGCCGAGCAGTATACGTTTGACGGGCGACAAAAGGAATATGCCGACAACGTCGAAGAGAACGCCTTCTTCGACAGGAGCCTCTATCTCTACGGCGAACTCGGCCTGACCCCGAAGCTGACACTCTTCGGCGGCCTCCCCTACAAGCGGGTGATCGTCCGGGACGCCGCATTCCGCTACAGAACGTTTGCCCTCGGCAATGTGCAGATCGGTGCCCGCTACAGCCTGAACGATCTTTTCGGCACCGCCGGGACCTCCGAATCCTTCGCCGCCAATCTCGCACTTTCGATTCCACTCGGCTATACCAGGAATCTGACGCCGAGCGTCGGTTCCGGCCAGGTGGATGCCGAAATCAACGGCTCCTGGGGTCACAGCTTCTACCCCTTCCCCGGCTACGCGCAGGCGGCCGTCGGCTACCGCTACCGCTCCTCCTTCTACGGTCTCTCAACCGCCGTCGACTGTCAGGAGGGGATCGACAAGAACTGCTTTGCCGATTCGAAACCGGTCTATACCGACGATCTGATCGCCGGAGTCGAAGGGGGCGTCACCATCGCCAATCGCGTCCTGATCCAGGGTCTGGCCCGCGTCAACTGGTCGCTGAAGGAACCGGACGTCGGCTTCACGGTCTCCAACCCGATCCCGACCCGTCAGCGTTTTCTGAAGCTGGGCATGGGGGTCGGCGTGGCGGTCTGGAAGGGTATCGGCGTGTCGGGTCAGATGTTCTTTACCCCCACCGGACTGAACACCGTCAAGTCGACCGACCTGTTTGTGGGAATCGATTACACGTTCAATGCCTTCACGCCGGCAAAGGAAGAGGAAGGGAAATAGCACGATGAACAGAAGAGAATTTCTCATACGAAGCGGCGGCCTGGTTCTCGGAGCCTCGGTCATCAGTCTGGCGGGATGCGAGTTCAACAGCGTCGATCCGATCACCACCGGAAAAACCGTCTCCTTCCTGACGCCGGTCGACGAGTTCTACTACAAGAACGGAGCCGAGACATCGATACGGGACTGGACGTTGCCGATTATCGACCGGAATTCCTGGCGACTCCGGATCGACGGACTGGTCTCCACTCCGCTGGAGATCTCCTATGCCGACATCGA
>CBFGQN010000593.1:0-2859 GCA_965650895.1 uncultured Ignavibacteria bacterium
ACGCCGTTTCGCAAGGATCGCTCCATACTTTCTCAACAGTGGACTCTCATTCTCAATCAATGAAGCGACCTCCGAAACGTCCAGCGAACCGTTTCGGTGCAGTGCCGTCAAGCCCTGCTTGTGAACTTCACCCCTATCGGTGTGAGTATCGACGAACTCTATTCCGCTCATCAACCGTTCTTCACCCGCATTGGAAAGGAGGAACATGGCGCGAACACGGATCACCTGGTTCACATCCTCAAGGGCATGGACGATATGAAGGAATTCACGCGCATACTCTCCATATGAGCAGATCATGAGCACATCCAGAGCATAATACCGCGCTGAAGGTTCTTCCAGTTCGGAGAGAACTGCGACCACGTCAGGCACCAGCGGCATCGCACTCTTTCCAAGCTCGGAAGCGATCCACAGCGCCGAGTTCCGGACCAACGGATTTGCGTGGGTTATCAACGGCCCCAGTGTCTCTGTCGGAAATCCTTTAAAGTATGCTTGCAGCAGATTGTAGGTACTTCCATCTTTGTCTGCCTGTTCAGGATTTGCAGCTAATTTTTCAATGAGTTGTTCTTCGTGTGATAAGTCTTGCATGATCTGATCAATGTTTTCTATTTGGATCTGCTACAATGCACACGCAGATACCGGAAGATGAATTCTCCACATCCCGATTCACTCCACGCACGGACAATAGGCACCCCCGACAATCTGAGGAGACGTATATACCGGAACACGGAATTCCGGCTCATCCCATATCACGACGATACTGTCCAGAGCCTCTGTGGTCCGGTTGTAGGGCTTTGTCGTAGAGAAGCTTTCGGGTGCTTTATTACCGAACCACATTTTTTTCGAGGTTGCGGCAGGGCTTTCTATCCTGTACATCACCAGAGAATAGGACTTGAACCTTTCAAGGCTCTCACACAACAGGCTGTCCGGCTCAGCTTCCACCTTTGTCAGAATAGCGAGATAGTCTCCCGCAGCGTCCATTCCGACGACCACTGTGTACTCATTCACGATGGAGTTTGTCCAGAACAGCACCTGGATGTCGGATGCAGGACTCGGTGCAAGCTGACCGCTACGCGCACATGACATGAGAATCGAGCAACAGATCGCTATGTATATTCTACAAGGCACTTTTGCCGGACTGCTCATCATTGGCGCTTCGAATTATTCCGACATGGGAACACAAAAGATGCTTCCGCATCGAACTCAAGACTCCCTTCACTATAGTTGAAGTACCACAGAGAATGATGTTCGGGAGGCTGAAGTTCTTCCGGTAATCGGAACGTCAGATCCATCACTTTGCCGGGAACAAACAGACTGTCGATTCGTTCTCCCGTCACCAAGATTCTTATGGTGCCCCGGTAAAAATGACCATAGAGATCTTCCGGGACAGCTCTTGTTCGAGTGAAGACCAGTCTGTACCCTCCGGCATCCATTCTTTTTACACCGATTACCCACAATAGCCAATATTCGCTGTTGCTGCACTCTATGTCCCAGTCGATCAGTGAGTCCAGAGTTGCGATAAATCGCTCGTTATGCACCGACAGTTCAATTGACGCCACAGTCTCTTCGGTCTGGCTCAATAGCGGAGGACACACCCCCCACAATGCAGCGACGAGGCATACCATGCCTGCATACTTGTTCATCTCTGACTCTCTGTTATTACTATTCTCTTTTTTCCGATGAGTAGTCTCGCTACAGGAGGGAGCAAAACATGCTGAGATTACAACTAATAATCCGGAGGGTCAGCGACAACCCGCTACTCTTGATCCTACTGGATGTAGAACTCGGACCACTCCCGCTTCCGGTAAAGAAGTCCGAGTCCTCCTCGCCTGACATGCCGTTCAAAGGAATCACCGATCCGTACCGAATCGAATTCCTGGTATGAAACCGGCCAGCGAAGAGTGTCCCCTTCGGCCGCGAAATCGACTACGACGTAATAACCTTTGTGCCGTCCGGGACTTCTGAATTTGTCTATGATCTCTCCTGAGAGGACTACCGGCTCCTGTTTTCCGATCACCGTATTAAGGAAGAGGACATATCCCATCATCAGGAGAACGATCGTCATGCTCCCTACCGACAACCACCCGATTCGTGCAGGCCAACTCATTGTTCTGACCTCGGAGTGCATACAGAACCAGGAGAAGACCGCGATACCCAGGGCCGCCGGACCGGAAACCCAGATGAGCGAGAGCAAGAACGTTGCCTGATAGGCCGTATCATACATGGCCGAAAAGATGAAATTGCCGAGACTGATCAGGACGAGAACAAGCTTGACGCGAAATGACATCTTCCTCAACTTCGGATCGGCTTCCAGATCCCGGATAGTGTAGCTCTCTCCTTTTCTTCGGCGTTTTCTGATGTTCACCGGCTCTGGTATTTGTGTATGAAGCGGGAGCTGTGAGCATTGAGCTGTCAGCAGTCAGAATACACAAGAGATGCTCTACAATTCAACCACTCAACAATTGAACCATGCAACGCTTCAACTCTCGACTCCCGCCGCCCGATAAGACACGTCAGAACCAAAAACTTCTCACCCACCCCGTTTTTCCCGTTCCACATTCTCACACCTCCCTCTCCCTCTCTCCCCGGCCTCCCCCGGAAACTTCCGTATATTTGTCGGCTGCGATTGAATCAATATCTTGAAACGGCAATTATGGGTGAACGGATTGCGGTGGCCTCCGATCATGCGGGCTACGAGTACAAGCGGAATATTGCGGAGTATCTTCGCAGGAACGGACATGAGGTGAGCGATTTCGGTGTCGATTCCACCGATTCGGCGGACTATCCGGACTACGCGGCACGGGTGGCCGAGGCGGTCTCCTCAGGCCGGGCCGACCGGGGGGTCGTCGTCTGCGGCTCCGG
>CBFGQN010000594.1:0-2842 GCA_965650895.1 uncultured Ignavibacteria bacterium
CCGATCTGGTCACCACCTCTCCGGTGGTCGTCTCGGAATAGAGAAGCGAAGCCCCGGTCGACAGAGGGTTCTCGACAAAGGCAAGGTTGTAGATCAGGTTGCCGGTCAGCGAACGGCTGTCGGCAAGCTCTCCGGTGAAGGCGTTCTTGTCGGTGTAGTCCTGGATGTTTCCGACGACCGTGATGAAGTGATTGGTCCTCTCTCCGGCAAAGAGGAATCGGGGAGCAAGGGAGGCGGACTGTGAGACGTTCCGGACGGCGATCGTGTCGTTGACCGGCTGGCGCCCGGCCGCCTGGGCGGTGGAGTAGTTCAGATAGCTCGCATCGATTCCGAACACCTGATTCGGATCCCATCCGACCAGAGCCGAACCGATCACCCGGTTGGTCTGCGCAAGTTTCGTTTCCAGCAGGTTATCCCGTTCCAGACCGATCGACCCGCCGACCCGCAGTCGCTGTTCGAACAGGGTGAAGGAGGGTTCGAAGGTGAAGCGTTCCACATCGGTTGTGAAGTAGTAGGCTCCGAGCGATTCGTATTCCGGTTCGATCCGCTCGTAGCCGAGACGGGCGGAGAAGTTGTCGCTCGTGTAACGCAGCCCCATCTTCGCGGCCACCGTCAGCGTCGTCGAGTTGCGGATCGTCTGGATCTCGTTGGCAACCTCCGGGATATCGGTGGTGTCGGAAGGAGCCGATCGAATGTCCCGCGTCAGAATGCTGGCCGCCCCTTCGCTCTCAAAGCGCAGCCGGTTCGGCAGAATATCGAACTCGACGGTGAGGCCGGCCACGGTGTTCTCCTGCGGGCGGACGTCGGCCGTCGTCGGCGGAACGCTCAGCGACGTCGAATCGTCCCGGGCATGGAACCAGCTCAGGCCGATCTCCGAACCTCCCCCTTCATAGGCGATCTTCGCACCGTATCCCCAGCGTTCATAGGCCGGGAGGACGAACTCCTCGGTCGTATCCTCTTCCACCGCACGCTGGAACCGACCGTACATTCCCATCAGGCGAAACGGTCCCGGCGTCAACTCAAGTCCTCCCCCGAGAAACGTCGTCCCGCCGAGCGTATAGTCCGAGAAATTGAGTGCACGGTAGCCGAGGTGGAGTCTTGCCCACTTGTAGCCGGGGGAGAGGCCGATTCGGTTGAAGGGCTGGCGGAAATCCCGCTCCTGTTCGCTGAGGATAAAATCGATCGGGATGTCGATCTCGTAGACCGAGGCATCGAGGGCGCCGTTGACAAGCCAGGAGAAGGGTTCGCGCCGCTGGTCGATGCCGTCGGCCGAATAGCCGATCAGGGAAGCACCGACCGAACCGTACAGCGTCAATGGCGGCACGCTTCCGATACTGTCCAGATCCTGGGAAACAAGAGAGTCGAGCGGCAGACAGAACAGGACGGCCGCAAGAACAACGAAGGCTGTTTTCCCACACACGATCATGAGGTTTATCCCCATTGTGACTTAGACAAGGTCTCGTGGTGGGCGTGGAGTCGGTTACGAAAGTACGGAAGGGGAAACGGAAATCCAACAGGTAAGGAAAATTTCATTCCGGCTTCGGAAATCTTTTCTCGATCCCACGCCGACATTCGGCCAGCCTGTTCCGCCCCAATTCGGTCGGCAGGCGATCCCTGCAGGCCTCCAGCAGTTTATCCCCTTCGGCACGCAGCAGTTCCTGAGTTTCGGATGAGGAAGTCGCCTCTGCAAGATCGGCCAGCAACTCCATCATTTTCATCGCCGTCTGCTCGGAGGATGCGACGGTCGTGCGAAGTCGGTCGAACGTATGGTGAAGAAGACGGCGAAGCGTCATGGCCGGAGCGATCACCCGAAGCCGTCCCTCCCTGTCGTACCGGAACTTCCCGGGAAATTCCACGGATGTGGCAGCTACCAGACCGGCACCGATCCATTCCAGACAGGTGAGGGCGGTAAAGGGATCGTTGATTCCGGGCGAAAGGGCAATCGTGGCAATCTCCACCAACTCGTCCACAAGAAAGACCATATCCTGCGTCGGCGTTCGTTGCGGTCCGAGCACGAAACAATCCCGAAGCCTGTTCATCAGTTCCGTCGTCATGCTTGTGGAACAATGGATGTGAAGGGGGACGGAGTGGTCGTGCACAAACTCTCCGGGACGGTAGTTGATGCGAAGACAAAGATTGCCGGAGCAGGCAATCTCCATCATCTGTTCTTCATTGATCCGCACAATATAACCGCAGTGTTCAAGGGAGAGCGGAGCATACCTTCCCTCGGCAAACTTCACCATCTCCTCAGTCTCCCCCTGTTCTTCTCCTCTGCCCGGTCCAAAGCGTTCCGGAGCGATGGTCCTGACCTTCTCCCGCAATTCCCCGCCGATCCGGGCAATGACATTGGAGATATGCAGACTCTCGGAGACGTGATGAATGAAGTAGATAAGCACTCCGATGCTTGAGAGGGCCAGCAGAATGCCGACCAGCAGTGAGAAGTGGGGAACAAAAGGGGCGACACCCCCCTCGACCGGATCCGTTGCAGGTGTCCCGTCACCCGTGCGGACCGTCCGGAGAATCAACAGACAATAGATGAACGTGGAGATGAAGACGCCGAGTGTCATCTGGTTACCCCGGTCGCGCATGAAGTTGGTAAGGATACGGGGTCCGTATCGTCCGGCGACATTCATCACCGAAACGATGGTGATCGAGAAGGTCACACCGGCCACGGTCACCATGGAACCGGCAATCGTGGAGAGAACCGCCCGCGCCCCTTCCGGCTTGTTGGCGAACAGCCAGGGAAGATCTTCTATCCACTTTGTACCGAACGCCGAATCGGCAGCAATCGTCAGGATCGACAGAAGAATTGCGCCGAATGCCGTCAGCGTCGGCACAAACC
>CBFGQN010000595.1:0-2842 GCA_965650895.1 uncultured Ignavibacteria bacterium
GAAAGAGGAGAATAACCGCCAGACTCATCTGTCCGTTCGTTCCTGTGATAAACCGGATAACGGCAACAAGCAATCCGCCGATTATCGAGGAGAGAAGAAACGGCAGCGCCAGAATCAGCAGACAGAGTGCTCCGTCAAGTCCAAGAAGAAAGACTACGCCGAACAGAGCAGAGATGCCGACCACCGGCAAGATCACCCCCCTGAATGTTGTTTTCCATCCGTACAGATGCACGCCCAGGGCACCAACCGCCATGGGAACCCAGAACAGAAAGATGTTGCTCATCAGGTCGGCGATATCAAGCAAGTCAAAGGCCACCCACACCAGAAGTCCATACGAAGTCGTAATGCAGAGGATCAGCAGTCCGCGACGCAGCCGTTCAATCGGCATCGAATGTTCTTTGAAGGCCTGCATCAATCCCCCTTTTTCTCTTTCTCATTCACTCTCGCACTCATTTACCCATTCACTCCCCAACTTCTACCTTACAACCGCAACGACGTAAATCACAACCAACCCCGCAAAGACCGGCAACAGCGCATGATAGCCGAAGCTCATCCATTTCCTGCGGAGATAGGGCTTGATATCGTACCGGAACTGCAGGAGCAGACGTCCGGTCCAGAAGATGACGCCGAAGAGGGCGACCCCTCGTCCGAGTCCTTTGCCCGAAGCGATCTCTTCAGGAAAGAAGATGCAGCCGAGTCCAAGCGCGGCAATGGTAAGGACCACATAGAAGCTGTAGGCGAGATACATCTGCCGGTGGATGGGGGGAAGGACGTGGACGACATCCAGCTTCTCGGTGATCCTGCCGGCGGCGACCGACAGGAAGATCATGCCGAGCTGAATGAATCCGGCAATCTGCAGAACGATATGGAAGGTTTGATCGGTCATGGCATCCCTCTCTCTTCAGCGAACTCCTGTTTCCTGCTCATCTTACTCATAGGTTTTGTATGCATTGAACATCTCCACTCCTTTGTTCACCAACGTCTTCACGCCGGGGATCTTGGAGGCGGAGATGATCCGGGCGATAAAGGCTGCGCTTGTGTCGATCAGACTGAAAGTCTTCTTCTGTTCGGGTGAGGTATCATGTACCCAGTAGAGAATCACCCCCATTTTATAGAGCCAGAGGAGTTCGGGCAAGCGTTCCATGAACTTCTTCGGAATTCCGGCAAGGGATGTGGTGCTTCCCTCGACCAGATCGGCGAACATCCGAATGTGCAGGTCACGTAACTCCTTTGACTCCGGGCTGAACGGGGAGATGGGATGCGTGGGGTCGGCGGCGGTCTTGAAGAGGATGCGGGAGATCGGATGATAGGGACGAGCCACCTCCATGTGGGCCCGGATGACGCCGGCCAGTCGCTTCTCCAGACTCTTCTCGGTCTCCAGCACCTGACGCGACGCCTCCATCTGTTCCTCGTAGCCCTCTTCGTAGTAGTAGTGGATGATGTGCTCCTTCGACGGGAAATAGTAGTAGGCGGCCCCGGGACTCAGTCCGGCCTTCCGCGCAATCTCCCGCATCGTTGCCCTCTCATATCCTTCCTTCAGGAAGAGCTGCATCGCCGTGTCGAGGATATTTCGTTTGGTCTCTTCGGATTTTGTTCTGGACATGGTGGAGATTCGGTCAGTTGTCGGTTGTGAGATTTCGGCTTTGAGCTTTGAGCTTTCAGCCTTCAGCTTTCAGCCTTCAGTTTTGAGACTTTAGATTTCAGTTATCGGTAACGGGCGGTGTGTATTCCTTTGCTCTTTGCGTCCGCCGCAGCGGATTGCGTGAGGCCGGGTGGAGATGAGCGATCAGCTATGAGGTTTCAGCCTTCAGCTATGAGTTGTCGGACCGTTTTAACCCCTGCCCCCCGACTCCTGACTCTCGACTCTCACACTCATCCACTCACGTACCCACCCACTCCCTCTCACATCCGCTCGAACAACTCCGAAAGCTTGTGCCGATGTCGCGTCACGCCGTCCAGTGCCTTGCGCACAAAGGGACGTACGGCGGGATGGCTGAGACGGGCCGACATGGCGCGGTATTCCCGCAGGGCGTAGAGAGAGATCACGTAAGCATCGTTGCCGTAGTAGACGCCCCCCTCATCGTCGACTACCGTCAGCTCTCCCTTCAGGAAGGGGCGTTGCAATTCCGGAAATCTCTTTCGTGCCAGGTCCGAATCGAGCGACAGGAATTCCAGCTCAAGATACTTCGGCTGTTCCTTCAGCCAGGCTACGCAACGGCGGCAGAAACCGCAACTGTCGTCGTGAAGAATGGTCAGGCGTTTCATGGTCTTCTCCCCTACGCCGGAGTCGGCGCGGTTTTATCATCCGGTTCGCAGTAGCCCCCTGTCATATTCATCAGTCGCTCGCTCGGCGCTATCGGCGGAGGCATCGTCCCCTCATGTCGCTTCCGGCGAATCCGGCTGAAGACGAAGAGATTGAAGAAGTGCATCCCTCCCAATACCAGCAGGACAAGTCCGACTTGCAGGGAGAGCGCCTCGATCGCCTCGCGGGTCGTCAGGACTTCCTCATTCAGTTTCAGGTTCAGGGTGATGTAGCCGAGGTTGATGAGATAGAAGCCCACGACAAGGAGATGATTGACCGAGCGGGCAAGGCGTTCATCGCCGCCGAACGCATCATCCAGAAAAGGCTGTCCGTTCCGGAAAAGCGTACGGGCCACCCAGATCGTCAGGGCAATGCTGAGCAGCAGGTAGATCAGATAGGTAATGACGGTCGGGTTCATGATCGGCTCCGTTTTTTGAACACGTTTAATTGAACACGTTCAAAAGTAGCATTCCGGGCCGGGCAATGCAAGAGAAATTTTAAACATGTTCAACTTTTTTATTTTTCCGGGCGGCAACATTT
>CBFGQN010000596.1:0-2838 GCA_965650895.1 uncultured Ignavibacteria bacterium
ATCGATCTGTGGAAAAAACTCTGGGGATTCAAGGCATTCTATGACGAGTCGGGGAGTCTGGTGCTCCGTCTGCGTCGTCCGAACGCGATCAACGCCGCCGGCCCGTTGCGCGGGCTGACGATCATGGTCGATGCCGGACACCCGCCGCGCGGCGCCACCGGTCCGACCGGTCTGAGCGAAGCCGACGCCAACCTGGCGATTGCTCTGGAACTCGAGAAGCAGTTGAAAGAGAAGGGATCTCACGTTCTGATGACGCGGCACGACGCACATCCTCTGGTGACCGACACCAGCGCCACAATCGAACTTTCCGTTCGGGTCGCCTATGCCGTCCGGCACGATGCCGACATTCTCGTCTCGGTCCACAACAACGGTTTTTCGGACGGAGTAAATCCGTGGGAGAAGAACGGGACGGAGACCTACTACTATCATCCGTTCTCGGCCGATCTCGCCCGGACGCTTCAGGAGGAGATCGTCGGGGTCACCGGCGTCCCCTCGCTCGGCTACAAGCAGCGGAGTCTGGCGCTGGTTCGCCCCACCTGGATGCCTGCGGTCCTGACCGAATCTTTGTACATGATGTTCCCGCAACAGGAGCAGGCTCTGCGCGATCCCGAATTCCTGGAGCGCCTCGCCGCCGCCCACGTGCGGGGGCTTGAGCGGTTTGTGCGGGGGATGGTAACGTCGGAGTGAATGATTTTCTACGGCAGGAGAAGTGGGGCAGGGAGATCGGTTACTTATGGAAGAGAGTACTTTAAGGGCTTTGTCAGTAGGTGCCGTCCCTGACCTCGAAGTGGGTCGGCTTTCCCAGGGTCCGTCCTCCCAGCTTTATCCATTCAGCCGTAATGTCGAGAATGCTTTCCACTTTCATCTGCGGTTCTCCCAGGTGGCGAAGCGTCGTGGAGGCGTTGTTCAGAAGGGCCAGATCGGATTCTCTTCCGGTAAATACCGGTTCAATCCCGAAACGTTTTCCGAACTCCGAGGCGATCTCGCGTACCGAGAGAGTTTCCGGGCCTGTCAGGTTCAGTATCGAGGCGGGAGAGGAAGCCAGATCGAACGTTCGAAGGATCATATCGTTTGCGTCCCGCTGCCAGATGCAGTTCAGGTATCCCATCGTCAGGTCAATCGGTTGCTGTGAGAACACGTTGAGTGCCAGATCGACCAGAACGCCATAGCGGGGTTCTACCGCATAGTTCAGGCGGATGAGTGCAATCTGTGTTCCGTACTTCCCGGAATAGTATTCAAAGATCCGCTCTCTTGCCACGCAGGCGTTTGCGTACTCTCCCGGAGGGGTCAACGGATCGGACTCAACCGAACCTCCGTCGGCAACCGGAACCATAGGATAGACTGTGCCGCTCGAAAGAGCGACAATCCGGGAACCGGCAAATCTTTCGCAGACATAGGATGGGGGGAGGGCGTTCATGGCCCATGTCAGTGCCGGGTTCTCCTGCGTGCCGAATTTCCGTCCGGCCATGTAGACGATGTTGGCGGAATCGGGAAGGGCACGCACATCGTCGCGCTCGAGAAGATCACACGATATCGTTCTGATGTCGTGACGTTCAAACCACTTCACTCCTTCCTGATTGCCGAAACGGGAGACGGCGATCACTTCTTTCTCTTCGTTCACAAGGTCAAGAGCACGCTGTGCAAGGAGCGCCAGCGTCGGTCCCATCTTGCCGTTTGCACCCAGGATCAGTATCGGGGACTGGAGAGTTGCCAAGGATCGTCCAAGCCGTTCATTCGGCTCGGACAGCAGGTCTTCAAGTCTCTGTTCGGTCATTGTCGATAGGTATTGATTCATGAAATCCTGTGCAGCTCTCACCCTTTGATTCCGGTTGCCGCGATTCCTTGCACAAAGAAGCGTTGAGCCAGCACGAAGAGGACCAGAATCGGCAGCAGACTGACGAGAGCTCCGGCCATCAGCAGATCGACCCGGGCAATCAGATCGCCGCCGCCGAGCGCGGCAAGTCCGATTGTCAGCGTCATCTGATCGGTATCGGTCAGGTATATGACCGGTCCGATCAGATCATTCCAGTGGGCCATGAACGTAAGCACACCCAATGTTGCCAGAGCCGGACGTGCCGAAGGGAGCATAATACTCCAGAAGACCCTGAGATTCCCGGCCCCGTCGATCCGTGCAGCCTCTTCAAGTTCGTTCGGAATTGCAGCAAAGAACTGTCGGAGCAGGAAGATACCGAACGCCCCCATACCGAAGCCGAACCAGTGGGGGATGATAAGAGCGGCATGCGATCCGTAAAGCCCGAGTGATTTCAGAAGAAAGAAGACCGGAATCATCGTTACCTGAAAGGGGATCATCATGGTGGCGAGAATGATCCAGTACAGAATTTGTTTTCCCCGGAACTCCATACGTGCAAACGCATATGCGGCCAGCGAGGCACTGACAAGTGTGCCGAGTGTGGCAAGGATGCTGATCTTCAGACTGTTGAACGTGAACGTGTCGAAGGGAAGCCGATCGAAGAGTTCCCGGTAGTTCCCGAATTGCCACTCCTCAGGCAAAGATGGGGGATAGCGGTAGGCATCGGCCGGAGTTGAGAGAGAGGTGATGAGCATCCACAGGAACGGAGCGATCATCAGCACGGCAATGCCGATCAGCAGCAGGTAGAGCAAACCGTTGCGAACGGCTCCGGCGGACTGCTGATGCAGTTGTGTGGAGGATAATCCTCTCATGGCAGTCTCTCCGGCTCACCCATAGAACACCCATCGTTTCTGCAGTCGGAACTGAATGATCGTCACAATCAGGGTCAGGGCAAACAGGACGTAGGCAATGGCCGCGGCATATCCCATTCTGAAGTACTGAAAGGCGTTCTGATAGGAATAATAGCT
>CBFGQN010000597.1:0-2810 GCA_965650895.1 uncultured Ignavibacteria bacterium
GGAAGACAAACGAAGAATGCTGCTGGGGGAACGCCGGACATTTCACCAGAGACTCGGTGCAGAACACGCTGCGGCCGATGGATCTCTACAGTTATGACTCGCGGTTTCCCGGAACGAAGGTGGGGGAGATCCCGGACTTCTACATCGGCTGGTTCGACGGCGTCCGGGCGATCAAGGCGTTGAACCGGAGGCTGAAGGAGATCGGGAACGAGATGCTGAACTATCGCTGGCGGAATGGGTACAGCATCCATTTCACCGTCCCGGTCCCCGGCTCTCCGAGCGACACAATTGCCCGCCCCATCCCCTCCGACGAAATCATCACCGAGGTCCGCAGCCGCTCTCCCTTCAAGTCCCAGCCCGACTCGCTCCACCGGACATACGTGGAGATGGGATTGTTCGACAAGGTGACCGATTCGACCGGCGGGGTCTACGATCCGCTGAAGGACCGCCATATCGTCTACCTGACCAATCGTCGCAGCTTCCGCAAGCCGATCTACGGCTGCTGGGACGACACTTGCACCGGCGCGGTCCCCGACACGACGGTGAACATCCTGGACACGCTGGCCGGGACGCGGATCATCTCCTGTCGGCTGAACCTGAAGCATCCCGACACGACGAGCTATAATCTGTGGCGGGTGCGGGAGATCAAGCCGGACGTCCGTCCGCTCCCCCACGCGCCGAATGTACCCCGCCATACGCTCGATACGGTTCTGGCCGGGGACTCCGTTTTCAACGTGATGTTAGGGCCGGGCATGTCGACCGCCGTCGAGATTTCGCCTGCCCTTCCCGACACCAGCCTGATCGCCGGTGATCTGCGGTGGCCGGGGCAGCGGAAGCTCATCTGGGACGGCCTGAGATACGTCAGCGTGGTCGGCACCACGCGAAAGAACAGCGGCGGCGGACTCGACTCCATCGTCGTCATGCGCCTCTCCTACATCATGGCCGACAGCACCGGGCCGATCATCTGGATCCCCGGCGAGTTCGTTCTCTCCGATCCCCTCTTCTTCGGCGACACCGTCCGGACCGACAACCGCTTCCCTTCCTTCACGCTCCATCGGCAGGGGCTGAAGACATGGTTAACGGCGATTTGGACATGTCATCCCGCACAACTGACGTTTCCCGGCGACCGCGAGGTCGTCATCCGCAATATCATGGTCAATGACTTTGTCAGTGCCCTCAACCCCCCGATCGGACAGCCGCTTCCCCTCTACACGTGGGAAGCCTCCCCGCTGCGGACGGTCGACTGGCACAGCGGCACCAACGCCGAGAAGTGGGGGACGCCGGTCGTCGGCTTGACCGACGGGAGCGTCATGGTCGCCTGGTCCGACTCGGTCATCGGCATCGTCGGGCGGCTCTTTGCGAAGGACTTCACTACATGGACCGGGCTGTTGTTCAATCCGACGTTGTCAGCGCGGGATTCGATCAGTTGGGTCTACTCGCAGACCAACGGCGGGAAGGGGAGCTACCCGAGCGTTCCCCCATGGACGCCCTTCGGCGGAGGAGACTCGACCCTTGCGGTCGTCTGGCGGCACAGCAACGATATCCTCTACCAACGTCTTCAGCACACGCCGACCGATGCGATGACCGAGGTCTACCCGCTGCCGATCAACATGACCCCCGGTTCCGGCACGGCCTACTATCCGTCGATCGACATCTCGCAGTATACCTTCAACGGCACCCGGCGGGAAGGCGTGGTCTGGGAGGAGGACATCTTCGCCTTCCACACCTTGCAGTTCCAGAGCTTGCAAACCTCCTCGACTCCTTCGACCGGATTGTGGAACCGGGCGACGTACTTCGCCCTGGAGGATGACTCGGTCAACATCTGGCCGCCGGGAGAGTTGTTCCCGCAGACGGCGGTGCTCGGCGAGCAGGACACCTCGACGATGGGGCAGGGGCACATCCAGTACGGGATCGGCTACCAGATACCGGAGGTGCCGCCGGACCTGTGGCACGCGCAGGTCAACTGGGGACAGTCGTCGTTCCGCAGCGGCTGGCCGCAGCAGTACAGCTACGGCGGGCAGCACCCGAATATCGCCGCGAACGTGGACCAGAGCTGGCCCCGCTTCGCGGTCCTCTATCAGGCTACCGGGATCAGCGGGGGGGACTCGACGCTGAGGACATCACGCCAGTTCTTCGCCAAGCACGCCCGTCCGGTCGGCTATGCCGCCACAGGGCGGGATGTCCGCTTCCGCATCGACGATTCTTCCGGCACCGGCTTCCACGTCCTCTTCTACGATCCGTGGTTCGCCGATGCGAACAACGCCGCAGGACTGCCGATGGTCCGGCGCGACTCATCGCTTGCGCTGACCGACAGCATCTCGCAGGTCGCCGGTCTCTTCCGGACCGAGGGCTTTTCGACCTCGGACAGCGTGACGGTCGGGTGTCGGCTCTTTGCTGGCTTTCACGGCGACTCGGCCCTCGCTGCCGGTGAGCAGGTGGACTTGATCGTGGAGCTTGTCGATTCGGTGACCGGAAACGTGGTGGCGGAACTTGACTCGATCACGGTCTCGGCGGTGGAGGATGAAAGCGCGTTGCAGATCGAGCGGACGCTGGACCTGTTATCGGGAACCTACTATGTCCGTCTGCGCTTCGGTTCGCCGTCGTTCCCGTCGCAGAGTGTGGCGCATGACTGTCTTTATCCGGTGGCGGAGGTGGCCGGGTGGATCGCCAATCCGTTGGCGGCAAAGGGTGTGCGGAGACTGGCGGGGGATGCGGAGGCGGGACTTCGTGTAGCGGCGCAGCCGAACCCGTTCACCGGAGAGACGGAGATTCGGTTTTCGGTCGGACGGAACGAGCACGTGACGTTGAAG
>CBFGQN010000598.1:0-2787 GCA_965650895.1 uncultured Ignavibacteria bacterium
ATGCAATGCAGACGATCCTCTACGGCGAAGGGGTCTGGAGCGATCTGGCCGGCATACACGACTATCAGATCGGTCTGCAGGGACGGTCCGACAGACTTCGGGGAGAGGCCGGAAACGACATCGGCTACGATTATTCGATCCTCTCCCTCTTCGCACAGGATGCGATTCCGGTCGGAAGCAAGTGGACGGTTCTGGGAAGTCTCCGGGCCGATCGACACTCCGACGCCGGGTTTCTTCTCTCCCCCCGCGGCTCGATCCGCTACGCCCTCTCCGACGGAGTCAGCATGCGTCTGATGGCCGGGCAGGGATTCAAGGGGGAGGCGACGTTCGACGAGGATTACCGGACGGTGATCGGCCGGGTGAACTGGCGTCCGAACCCGGAGGCCGGATTTGAACGGTCGTTCACGGTGAACTACGACATCACCTGGAACTGGGCCCCGTTCCGCACGGTGGCCGGAAGCGGAAACCTGAATTTCTACTACACGGGAATCGCCGACAAACTTCTGCCGAACGCCGACTCGCTGGCGGCGGGAACCCTTTTCTACGAAAACAGTGCCGATCCGGCCCGTCTTCTGGGACTGGAATGGCAGACGCGGGCAAGCATCGAGGGGGGATGGAGCGCATCGCTGGCCGTGGCGCTGATCGACTACCGGCTGATGACGACCGACGGAGAGTGGGAACGTCTCCCCTTCAGTCCGCAGGTCAACATCGACGGCGCGCTGACCTGGTACCGGGAGGATATCGGACTGACGATCGAGGGTTGGGGAAGCCTGATCGGTCCGCAACGGCTCCCCTACGAGATCAACGGAGAGACGACCTCCCCCGCTTACGGACTGGTGAACGGACGGATCGAGAAGAGCTTCGGCTCGTTCGCAGTCTTCGCCGGAGTCCTGAACCTGCTCGACGCCCGGCAGAGTAGCACGATGCCGCTGGTGCAGATCGGCCTGGAGGTGCCGGACGGTTCCATCGGATGGGGACCGGCTGAGGGGAGAGAGATGTTTCTGGGGGTGAGGATGCGGTTGGGGTGGGGACTGGAGTGAGGTCGTCGACAGATAATCGGAACAAGTGATACGGGAAGAGAGGAAGTGGTCGGCTGTCTGAAGACAGTTTCTCCGCTTCCTCTCTTTTCTTGTGTCTTATCAAGATTACAGATCCTGCAATACACGACAAGGCATCTCTATATTCGATGAATCCTGTCATGAGAGCAGGGGAAACAGTTAATGACCCCCTATCCACGATTATGTGCAGAGTCAGTTGATCAGCGTGAAGATCCGTTTAGGAAAAATCTCCACACCTTCCACAAACGTCCGACATCATAGCCACAGCTTCTGCCTACTTTTTTTCAAAAATCTCTACTGATTCATCAAAGTTGATTACTTCTTCAGAATCAGGACTAAAAATCCTTATTGGCACGACCTCCCCTTTCCAGCATGAAGGAGGAGTATAATCATGCTCTTTCCTTCCTATATCCTTATAATAGAATCTGCCATTGCTCCATACGTACGCAATGTACCTTTCTTTAACCATCATAGGATTTGAGGCATCTGACACACCTCTTCTTATCGTATCCAGGCGTTCGGAATAGTCTGTTTTCTGGAGAAAAATCAAGGCGAAATTCTCATACATATCGATTCTTTTATCAGACAAATACGCACAGGCATATCTATCAAGAGTGTCAAGTAAAACTGAAGCTAATAAGTCCTCATCACTATCAACAACGAAATAAACTGATGTCGGATGCTTTCTAACTGAAGCAAGCTCCGTGTACGAATACCTTGGATTAAGAGAGTCTCCCGGGTATGAGAAGACAACTACTTGCCGTATATTCGTTATAATAGATTCATTGTCATCGGAAGAACACCCTGCTATTGTCAAGGCAATACTTATTAGCGCCATCATCGTATATGACCCGGACTGTACACACCAAGTTGGATTATTCATAGCACCTCCTACGAAACGATCCGGCAAAACAATCGGTGTTGCCTGCATGTCATCTTCAATACCGGCCCCAACGATTGGCGATACTATATGAGGAGCACTGTCTACCCTCACCCTCATTGAAAGAAGCCCAATACGGCCGGGGCAAGAGGAATCGGGCATTCAGAGGGTTTGATGCGGTTCAGCGTGCGAATCGACGCCCCGAATATACGCCCGATTCCATCTCCCCTCAACAGCTATCGCTATATTGTCCGGGTTGAACAGAGAAGAGGATCGAAGGAGATGAGCGATGGAGAAGCTCAGCGAAAAAGAGCAAAGAGGAGGACAGGAAATGAGCAAGGGTGAAGAGCAAAGCAGACATTCTTCAGGGAACGGAACGAACCGGCTGGCAAACGAACGCTCCCCCTATCTGCAGCAGCATGCACACAACCCGGTCGACTGGTATCCGTGGGGTGAGGAGGCGTTCGAGAAAGCGCGGCGGGAGGAGAAACCGATCTTCCTCTCCATCGGCTATTCCACCTGCCACTGGTGCCATGTGATGGAACGGGAGTCGTTCGAGGACCGGGAGACCGCAGAGTTGATGAACGGACTCTTCGTCAACATCAAGGTGGACCGGGAGGAGCGGCCGGACGTCGATGCGATCTACATGACGGCCGCACAGGCCCTGACCGGACAAGGGGGCTGGCCCCTTTCGGCCTGGCTGACTCCCGACCTGAAGCCCTACTACGTCGGCACCTACTTCCCGCCGCAGCCGATGTACGGTCGCCCGAGCTTCCGGGACGCGCTGACGCAACTCCGAAAGGCGTGGGACGAGGAGCGGGAACGGGTCCTCCGCTCGTCTGAAGCGAT
>CBFGQN010000599.1:0-2787 GCA_965650895.1 uncultured Ignavibacteria bacterium
AACACCCACCACTCATCCTCCTGACCCTCTACTCCTGACTCTCGACTCCTGACTTTTGCCTCCTGACTCCCCCTTCTCCGGAACGCTTTGAACATATCACCCTGATCATTGTATATTGGAGCCTTCCCGACAGGGGGCGGGGACTGTCGAGGTGAATGGCGATGTAACCGGTATGCAAAGGAACGGAGGGGTAGTTGTGAATGTGATTGCACAACGTCACGGGAAGTCACGACCCCGTAGAGGGGACGTTGACTGCGGAATACTGCGTAGCCGCAGGGCTTGTAATACCGGAACATTGCCGGTTCTCCATCAGGATTTCCTTCATGTAATTCTTCCTTCGATGTCGAATAATTTCCCGTAAATTGGGTGCGGTTACGCATCATTACCCGATACAAGAAAGTCTCGGGCTATTATCGGTCGCTTTGTGACTACCCAATCGTCCCGATGTAATGGAACTACAGCTTACACTATCAAGGCATGGATACTAAACAAGGGGTACAAAAGGATGTGTCGTTGAACGGACATCCGGGTACGGAGAAGCTCGGCGTCCTGGTTGTTGGTCTGAACGGCGCCGTTTCAACAACCTATATTGCCGGGCTTCTTGCTGTTCGCAAAGGACTGACCACACCGGTCGGGTCGCTTGCCGAACTTGGAGCGCTGCCGATTGCCGGATCAAACGGGTCGACTACATCAATGCCGATGCGTGATGCTCTTCCGCTTGCAAAGTCGGAGGATCTGGTCTTCGGCGGCTGGGACATCCGGAACGAATCGTTGCTTGAGGCAACCCGTTACGCCGCCGTTCTTGAGGAGAGGGATATTGCCCCGATCGCCGATGATCTCCAGGCATTACGTCCGATGCCCGGCGTCTTCGATACCACCTATGTTCGCAACCTGAAAGGGGATCACGTCAAGAACGCTTCGTCGAAGTATGAACTGATGGAGGGGCTGCGCGAGGACATTCGCAGCTTCAAGCTGGCAAACAATCTTGATCGCGTTGTGGTCATCTGGTGTGCCAGTACCGAGGTCTACCTTGAGATGTCCGAGGTCCACAGAAGTATCGACGCCTTTGAAGAGGGGATGCGAAACAATGATCCGTCGATCGCTCCGAGCATGCTCTATGCCTGGGCCGCGATTCTGGAAGGGGCCCCGTTCCTGAACGGCGCTCCGAACCTGACGGTGGATATACCGGCGATGATCGAACTGGCAACCACGCGGAACGTGCTGGTCGCCGGAAAGGATTTCAAGACGGGACAGACAATGCTGAAGACCGTTCTGGCACCGATGCTGAAGGCTCGTATGCTGGGACTCAACGGCTGGTTCTCGTCGAACATTCTGGGGAATCGCGACGGAGAGGTGCTGGATGACCCGGGGTCGTTCAAGACGAAGGAGACAAGCAAGCTGTCGGTGCTCGACTATATCCTCGATACCGAGTCGAACCCGGAACTCTACGGCGAGATTCACCATACCGTCCGTATCTACTATTATCCGCCACGTGGGGATAACAAGGAAGGATGGGACAATATCGACCTGTTCGGCTGGATGGGATATCCGATGCAGATCAAAGTCAATTTCCTCTGCCGCGATTCGATTCTGGCCGCCCCGATCGTTCACGACCTGGTGCTCTTTGCCGATCTGGCGCAGCGGGCCGGACTCGGGGGAATCCAGGAGTGGCTCGGCTTCTACTTCAAGAGTCCGATGGTCCAGTCCGGCCATAAACCGGTCCACGATCTCTTTGCCCAGCGTGATATCCTTCACGCAAAGCTTCGCGAGATCATGCAGAAATGGCCCCTTCTCTCGAAGGCTCATGCCGAGACCGAGGCCTGAACCGGTTCGGCCAGACCCTCTTCACACAACAAATGAAAAGCGACCGCGCCGCACGGCATAATGTGCGGCGCGGTTGTCCGTTTTACGCTCGCAAACGAGAGAGAACAGTATTTCATGCCGGATCGTCTGATTTTCACAATCGCATCAACCGGGTTTGGCGTTGCCTTCCTGCATGCGGCCCTTCCCACACACTGGCTTCCGTTTGCCCTGACGTCGCGAGCGCGAAAGTGGACAGGGACGAAGACGTTGCTCGTGACCCTTTCGGCGGCACTGGCTCATGTCCTTTTTACCATCGTTCTGGGAGGATTGGTCTTCTGGGGAGGGATGGAGCTGAGTGAGGAACTCCATCATACCTTCCACTGGATTGCCGGAGGGATCCTGATTCTGCTCGGCTCGTGGTTCGTCCTGCGTCAGGTGCAGGGACGGGAACATGGTCACCTTCGCCTGCTCGGCAAACATGCCTCGGAAATGCACGACCACGATTACGATGAACATTGCCTGGACCGGGAAGTGGCCGAACGGAAGGAGAGTGCCCTCAGTATCGGAAGTCTGGTGATGATGCTGACCCTCTCACCGTGTGAGAGCTTCCTGCCGGTCTATATGAGCGGTTCGGCATACGGATGGAGCGGGTTCCTGATGCTCAGCGTCGTCCTGCTCGTCGCCACCGTCGGAGCGATGACGCTCTTTACCATGCTCGCCCGATACGGTGTCGACCGTTTGCCTCTCGGTATACTGGAACGGTACGAAAACGGACTGCTCGGAATTCTGCTGATAATTCTCGGCTCGGTCTTTCTTGTCTGGGGACATTAAGTGTGGGAATCATCGGCCTGAGATTGCATCTGTAGGGGGCAGAAAATTTGCCCCTGGGTCTGTCGGAGAAGACACCGGATTTCCGATTGTCGAAATGGGATTTGCGAATGAGGACTGAAAGGGGTGGCTGAGTGGATGGGCGCGAGAGTACGA
>CBFGQN010000600.1:0-2776 GCA_965650895.1 uncultured Ignavibacteria bacterium
GCCCGGCGCGACCGAGCCGACCGCCGATCGCAACGCCTGCAGCAGCTCCTCGCGCGTCTCTCCAAGTCCCAGAATGATTCCGGTCTTCGTCCGCATCCCCTGTCGCTTCGATTCGCGCAGTACGTTCAGCGTCCACTCGTATCGGGCCTGGGGACGGACACGCCGGTAGAGAGAAGGGACGGTTTCGGTGTTGTGGTTCAGGACATCCGGCTTTGCGTCGATCACCAGTTGCAGCGCCTCCAGGTTTCCCTTGAAGTCGGGGATCAGCACCTCCACCTGCGTGTCCGGATTCACCTCGCGTACCGCTCTGATCGTCGCCGCAAAATGTCCGGCACCGCAGTCCGGCAGCTCGTCCCGGTCAACCGAAGTGATGACGGCATGGCGAACTCCCATCTGTCTGACCGAGATCGCCACGTTCATCGGCTCCTCAGGATCCAGCGGCAAAGGCTTTCCGGTCTTGATGTTGCAGAACCCGCACGACCGTGTGCAGGTATCTCCCATTACCATGAACGTTGCGGTTCCGGCCCCCCAGCACTCGGCGATGTTCGGACACTTCGCCTCTTCGCAGACCGTGTGCAGACTCTTCGAGCGCATCATCTTCTTCAGCATGCTGTAGGTCTCCCCGGTCGGAAGATCCACCTTCAGCCAGCCTGGTTTCCGGTCTCGTCCGGGTACCACCGGATTGCGTTCGGGATTGTTGAGAATCGGAAGGTTTATCTGGTGTTTCAGTCCCATGGTATCAATGCAAAATTCAGAAAGTCCATCAAAACGGGGCTTGAATATCTTTCGTGATTCTTGGTGCTCTTTGTGCCTTTGTGGTAAGATCAAACACAAAGGCACGATCCGCCGCGGCGGACACCAAGAATCACGAAGGTTTTTTTTACAGCATCGTGTTCTCGTTGAAGCTCTCCAGGTTCTTGACGATATCGGAGAGGAACTTGCCGCCGAGCAAGCCGTCGATGATCCGATGGTCGTGCGAGAGGGAGAGGTAGATCATCGAGCGAATAACGATCATATCCTGTCCGTCGATCTCACGCACTACCGGTCGTTTCTGGATTGCTCCGGCACCGAGGATCGCCACCTGCGGCTGATTGATGATCGGCGAGCCGTGCAGCAGATTGAAGACGCCGTAGTTCGTCAGCGTGAAGGTCCCGCCGGCGATATCGTCCGGACTCAGTCCTTTGTTCCGTGCCCGGTTGGCCAGATCGTTCACCGCGTGTGCCAGTCCGGTGATGTTCATCCGGTCGGCATCCTTGATGACCGGGACGATCAGATTTCCGTCCTGCAGCGCGGTTGCCACGCCGACGTTCACGTGCTTGTGAACGATAACGTTCGTCCCCTCCACCGAGCCGTTGACCCACGGATTATCGCGGAGTGCCCGGGCGATTGCGGCGACAAAGAACGGGGTATAGGTCAGCTTGATCCCTTCCCGCTGTTCGAACGCCTTCTTCTCTCCTTCGCGCAGACGCACCAGTGCGCTGACGTCGGCCTCGCCGACTTCGGTGACGTGTGGAGAGGTTGCCTTGCTCCGGACCATGTGTTCGGCGATAAGCTGGCGCATCCGGTCCATCGGGACGATCTCGGCTCTGTCGCCGAATTGCGCTTCCAGTTCCTCGCGGCTCTTTGTCTGCGGGGCTGCGGCCTTTGCAGGCGTTGCCGGGCGGACCTGTGTGGTCGGCTGCGGAACGCTCTCCCGCGTCTTCGGCTGTTCGGCCGGCTGCTGCGGTGCGGTCCGGTTCTCCAGATACGCGGTCAGATCGTTCTTCGTCACCCGTCCTCCGGCACCGGTTCCCTCGATCCGGTTCAGTTCCTCGACGCCGACCCCCTCACTCTGTGCGATGGTCCGGACCAGCGGCGAATAGAACCGTCCGTTGCTCTCCCGCGGAATCGGTCCGCCGTTCGTGCTCTTCGAAGCGCTGACCACAGCGGCCGCCGCCGGTGTTCCCTTCCCTTCGCCGTTCGAGGTGGGGGCCGGTTCTTTCGGCGTGCTCTTCTCGGCTTTCCCAGCCTGTGGAGCGGGCGTCTCCTTCTTCGGCGCCGACCCTGGTGCCGCGCCGGAGCCGATATAGGCGATCACCTTGCCGACTTCCACAGTAGCCCCTTCTTCGGCCACGATTTCCAGAAGCGTCCCCTCGAACGAAGAGGGGATTTCGGTATCGACTTTATCGGTGGAGATTTCGGCGATGACCTCATCCCGCTCGATTTTATCTCCCGGCTTCTTCAGCCAGCGGAGAATGGTTCCGTCCTGCACCGACTCACCCATCTTCGGCATCAGCACTTCATTCCGTTCTCCCGTCGATGCCCCGGCGTTCCCTTCGTCGGAACTTGTCGGAGCTTCGGCCTCGGCGGTCACCTCTTCTGCAACGGAGGCTTCGCGCGCATCCCCCTCGCCGGGCTGGTCCTCAGCCTCTGCGGCCGGGGCTTCGGCAGATTCCTGCTTGCTCTCTGCAGCAGCTCCGCCGTCACTGCCGGAATCGCCGCCGGAAGCGGCCTCCCCTTCGGCTCCAAGCCGGGCGATCACGGCTCCCACTTCCACCGTATCCCCTTCATTTGCCAGAATTTCGAGCAGCACTCCCTCTTCGGATGAAGGAATTTCGGTGTCGACTTTATCGGTAGAGATTTCGGCGATGACTTCATCCCGCTCGATTTTATCTCCCGGCTGCTTCATCCAGCGGAGAATAGTTCCTTCCTGCACCTATTCGCCCATCTTGGGCATAAGAATATCCGTAGCCATGACGCGGATGCTCCTTTCGTTCTATGATTGAATTGTTGAAAT
>CBFGQN010000601.1:0-2774 GCA_965650895.1 uncultured Ignavibacteria bacterium
GGTGGTTCGTGTGGCCAACAGCTTCATCTTCAAGGAACCGGTCTTCAACTATTCGGGCGAGTTCCCCTTTCTGTGGGACGAGATCAAGTTCCGGATCCGCTACGGCGGCGATCTGGTTCTGGCCAGACAACTTCTGAACGACACGGCGGGGGAAGTAGTCGGGGAACAGGCCCTTCAGGTGCAGGCGGCATGGGACCGGCTGGTCCGGTCGTATATGATCGAGAACGCGCAGATCGAGCCGATGGTGACCTTGGTGGCCGGAGAGAGCTGGGTGGAGTTCACGCTCCGCTACGTCGTCAGCTACAATGAACGTCGAACGGTGAAAGATCTGCTCTTTACCCGTATACTGGAAGAGTTCGGGAAAGCCGGTGATCGTGTGCAGCTGGTCTGATAGAGGGGACCCTGAGTGAGGGGAATTGATTAGCTTTGTACCGGTTCCCTGCTGTGGTGCATCCTGTCCCGCCACAGAAACAAAACCAACCGACGGTTATCATCGCAAGCAATCGTCCCAGCGGCCGCAAGTCGCGTTCATGTGCTCACGGCTGAGAACCTCCGCACGATTGCCGGATGCTTATGCAAGATTTCCTCGACACATGGCTGTTCAATCCGACGGTCGGAAAGATCGCGACGGTTCTCATCGGACTTCTGATCGTTGCGGCTCTCGTCCGCTTTCTGCAGAAGCTGCTGGGGAAGCATATCACGAACACGGAAACCCGGTACCGTGCCCGCAAGTTCGTCTCTTTCGGCGGCTATCTTCTCGGCATTGTCTTTCTCACGATCGTCTTCAGTGACCGGCTTGGCGGGCTGACCGTGGCGCTCGGCGTGGCCGGGGCGGGGATTGCCTTTGCGTTGCAGGAGGTGATCGCCAGCGTCGCCGGATGGCTGGCGATCTCCTTTGCCAATTTCTACAGCACCGGCGACCGTGTGCAACTCGGCGGCATCAAGGGGGACGTGATCGATATCGGTATTCTCCGGACGACGCTGATGGAAGTGGGACAGTGGGTCGACGGCGATCTCTACAACGGTCGCGTGGTCCGGGTGGCCAACAGCTTCATCTTCAAGGAACCGGTCTTCAACTATTCCGGCGAGTTCCCTTTTCTCTGGGATGAGATCAGAGTGCCGGTCCGTTACGGCAGTGATATCGTGCGGACGCGAGAAATCCTGGACGATGCGGCCCAGGAGATTGTCGGGGATTACACCGATCAGGTGCGGGATGCCTGGAAGAGTCTGGTGCGATCCTATCTGATCGAGAATGCGCAGGTCGAACCGATGGTGACGGTGACGGCGACGGATAACTGGATGGAGTTCACCCTTCGCTACGTCGTTAACTTCAAGGAACGACGCAGCACCAGGGACCGGCTCTTCATGCGGATACTGGAGGAAGTGGAAAAAACCGGCGGGAGGGTGAAGCTGGCCTCGGCAACGTTTGAATTGACGATGGTTCCGGAAATCGATGTCAGGCTGCGGGAAGAACCGGGCGGCAACAACGTGCAGGGGAACAGGTGAGGATTTGTTCCGGAATCGGACTTCGCAAAATTCCGAATGCCGGGAAATGATTAACTTGAAACCGGCTCTTTCCTGCGGTGTGCCGTACTTCGTTCACAATTAAATCCGACCCATCAGGCTTCCAGCGGCGCACCCTGTCACTTCTATTCGAAACTGAAGCATTCACATTCGATCAGTGCTGATTCGATAACAACCTTTATTGTTCACGTATGAAAAGAGGATTCATGAAACGAAATTTCGTTGCCTTGCTCCTGATGGGAGCGTTTCTGATGATGACGGCGGGAGTTGCGGTTGCCCAGACTCCCGGCGACACTACCGAACAGTGGGCCAAGTGGTGGTTCGGCATCTACGGCGGGGTGAATTACAACACGTTCAGCGGCGAGATTCAGAACTATTCCAGCGTTCAGGGTTCCACGTTCGATCAGGGGAGCGGTCTCGGCCCGACATTCGGCGGTGTGCTGGAGTTCAACCCCGGGAAGCTTCTCGGATTTACGGTGATGGTCGGCTACGACGGACGCCCGATCGGATTCGACTCGGCGAGAACCGAGGTCTCATCGACCGGCGCAACGGTCTCCGAAGGTCTCTCCACCAGTCTTTCCTACCTCAGCATCGAACCGAGTCTCCGGCTGAATCTGGGAAACCGGTTCTTCCATCTTCTGCTCGGTCCCACGTTCAATTTCAATCTGGGGAAGGGGGCATCGTACACGGCCCTGGATACGAACGGTGTCGGAGCAACCCGTGATGAGGATCTGACGGACGTCCGTGGCTTTGCCATCGGCGCGCAGGGGGGACTCGGCTACGACATCCCGCTGACGAGTTCGACATCGTCGACGCAGATCCTTCTGACCCCGTTTGCGCAGTTCCATCTCGGGTTCCAGAACCTTCTGGAGAATCCGGAGGCTTCCGAGGAGTCGACCAGGATTCTCGACTTCACGATGAACACGATCCGGGCCGGTATCCAGCTCAAATTCGGTTCTCGTCCCTCTTCGCCGGTCGTCACCGATCCTTCGGGCAACCCGGTTTCCTATGATTTCCGGGTGACGCCGCCGACGGTTGTGGCCGAGAGTCGCCGGATTCAGGAGACCTTCCCGCTGCGGAACTATATCTTCTTCGAGCCGGGGTCGACCGATATTCCCGCCCGCTACAAGAAGCTCTCCGGCACACAGGCGTCCTCCTTCCGTGAGGAGCAGTTGCTGAACGCCGACAAGGCGAACCCGGGGCCGGGAGAGAAGGCGCGATCGCAGCGGCAGATGGAGGTCTACTACAAC
>CBFGQN010000602.1:0-2767 GCA_965650895.1 uncultured Ignavibacteria bacterium
CCGGTGCATCGATCTTCTTCCATAGGAAAGCTTGCAAAGGAAGTCTCCGAGGAGAAGACCGGAGACGAAGTGGTCGGGGATGGAGATTCCGGGGAGCCCGATCCGGACGAACTTCCGGTCCTTTTTCCGCGGCGGGTGATCGCGCCGGACCGCAGGCTTCTGGCCGACGACATCCTTCCTCCCGGCGTCCTGCTGGAGTTCGTCCCGGCCGACATTCTGAACGCCTTCATCAACTATGTCGATCTTCGGGGGGTGATCACCGAGCGTGATCCGGAGGAGGACGAGCGGTACATCAATCAATCCAACAGATTCTACACGCACTTCCACGAGTTCGGGACGGCGATTCACGTGGTCGCCTCGTCGGAAGAGTACTGGTGGTATTTCTGGTACGATATGGATGCCAGCGACTGCGCGATCGGTCGGGTGGAGCAGAAGGCGTTCTCTCTGCCGGAAGTTGTCCGATGGGTCTACGGACGGAGGGTGAGCGGACGGTATCCGGTGGTGGAGATCGACGTCCGATTGCTGGAGGGATGGCGGTCGTTCCAGTAAATGTAATGGCTTATGGGGTTCCTTTCGCCGCGATCACCATCTCCGCAAACTCACGGAATGCCCCGTGTCCTCCCGGCTTCGAACAGACGTAGGCGGCCACTTCGATAATCTGCGGGAGTCCGTCGGCCGGGGTGGCCGGAAGGGCGACCCGGCGCATCACCTCCAGATCGTTCACGTCGTCGCCGATGTAGGCGATCTCCTCCGGAGCGTAGCCGTAATTCCGCATCACGTCATCCAGCTTTCCGGACTTGTCCTTGCAGCCGAGTTCCACCAGATTGATCTTCAGCTTCTCGGCCCGCCGGACAACCGAGGGAGAATTCTCGCCGGTGATGATGCCGACCTCTACGCCCACCTCCCGAAGCCGCTCCACCGCCATCCCGTCCCGGATGTTGAAGCGTTTCATCACTTCCCCTTCCGGACCGTAGTAGACGCCTCCGTCGGTCAGGACGCCGTCGACGTCGGTCAGGATCAGCCGGATACGGGAGGCAAGAGTTGTCAGTTGGTCGTTCATGTGTGATGGAAAAACTTCGACGGACGGTTTGCCGATCTGCGTCGATCCGCTCAATCCGTCCGATCTGCGGTCTATTTGTTGCCGGACAAAGATAGAGCATCGAATCGATTGGGCCGATTCACGATATGAAAACGAAGGGGCCGGACGACCCGCCCGATCATCCGGCCCCTGTCGTGTGCTCCTCAACGTTTTGCCCGCAACCTATCCCAACTGTCCTCCGACGGAATACTCCCAGACCGTCTCCTCGACCTTCTGACATTCCGAACAGCAGGGGATCCCCATACATTCGCACGGACATCCCTCGGCGGTCTGCACGCACTGGGCCGTGCAGGAGATGGTGGTCACCTTCTTCTTGTAGCACCTGGCTCCGCCGCCGATCTTCGGACCGAAGATGCCGCCGAACAGCTTGATCGCGCTCTGGGTCGTTGTCCCTTCCCCTTCCTTTATCGCCCGGACAACCGCCGGACTTGCCAGCGGGTTGAAGGAGAGGGCGGCGAAGGAGATCGGATCGGTTCCGACGGTCGTCCCCTGCGCCCCGCCGCCGACGGTGCCGTAGAGGCGGACGCCGTTGTAGGCCATGATCCATGTCGCCCCCTTGGTCCACTGGGCGACGTTCCCGTTGTTCAGCAGTTCGACTTTGGTGTAGTTCAGAGAGATCTGCTCGGCTTCGGTACTTCCGAGAACCGTGACGTTGACCTGATTGCGGCTGACCAGACTGTAGATCACCGTCCGCTCCTTGCCGTCGATCTCGACCCTGAACATCAGGTCCTGAATTTCAAAGTTCCCCATCTTGCCACTGGCCGACAGAGTTTTTGTCCTGAACAGGACATCTCTGACGTTCCCCTTTCGCTGCATTCCACCCCCATCGGTGAACTGTTCCTCGTGATTGACCACAACGCTCGTCCACTCCTCGGCGACGGCGGATGTCGTCAAAAACAACAGGGCCGCAACGGCGGCCAGTGCGGTCTGCATCATGACTCCTTTCATGCAATTCTCCTCCTGTGTGCAAATTCCCTTGTTTGTGATGTTTACGTTTCCCGAACGGGAATTGATCTATTTTGTACGCCACAAACCTGTCCGAACCGGATCACCGAACGATTGGTGGAACGCATGGAAAGAAATGACGGAAGCGAGCATCCCCTGGTCCTCTTCGACGGAGTCTGCAATTTCTGTGAGGGGAGCGTCCGGTTTATCATCGACCGCGATCCGAAGGGACTGTTCCGGTTCGCCTCGTTGCAGAGCGAGGCGGCCGAAGAAGTTCTGCGGAGATACGGGCGTGATCCGGAACAGATGAGCTCGGTCATCCTTGTGGCCGACGGCCACGTGCATACCAGAAGCGGAGCGGCTCTTCGCATCGCCCGGCGTCTCCGTTTTCCCTGGCCCCTGCTCTACGGCTTTATCATTCTTCCGCCGCCGCTCCGCAATCTGGTCTACGACTATATCGCCCGCAATCGCTACAAGTGGTTCGGAAAGAAAGAAGAATGTATGGTCCCGACGCCGGAGATACGGGAGAGATTCCTGGGGTAGCGTTCGGTCGGCATCGCCGCAGCGCAAGAAGAAAGGGGCTATGATCAATCCGAACGTCATCCGATACTTCCGCGAGTGCTATCTGGCCGATCACCGGCGTTCGGTCCTGCTGGATATTCATCACAACAGTATCGATCAACGGATTACAATCGAGGGGAAGGAAGATCTGCTGAACGGATT
>CBFGQN010000603.1:0-2767 GCA_965650895.1 uncultured Ignavibacteria bacterium
ATCATCCGGACTCGGTTTCGGATTTCCGCTGGGATGATTGTGCAGGCCGATAATCGAGGCGGCATTTTCAACAATGGCCGGACGGTAGACCTCACGCGGGGTGACGATGGAACTGTTCAGATTCCCCTCGGATACCAACTCGGTCCGGATCACCTGTCCGGCCGAGTTCTGGATGATGACGTGAAACTGCTCTTTGCGCAACGCCCGCATTCTCGGGATAAACAGACGGGCAATATCCTTCGGTTCCTTGATCATCGGTTGTTCGGCAAACGATCGGGCAGCCACCCGGTTCCCCAGCTCGAACGCCGCTGCAAGCGTTATCGCCTTTGTCGGTCCGATCCCGTGAACCTGTTGCAGTTCCCTGATATCCCGTCCGGCGATGTCGACCAATCTGTCCCCGGAAATACCACGCCCGAACGTCCGGAGCAACTCCCGGCTCAGTTGCAACACATCCTTTTCCGGAGTGCCCGCTCGCAGAAGGATCGCGATCAGTTCCGCATCGCTCAGCGCCTGCGGTCCCAGCTCCTGCAAACGCTCTCTCGGTTGTTCGTTCGGATCCCACTTCTTCACCGTCACGCGTTCCTCACGGTCACGGCCGATACGATCGGTCGCTCCTTGCGCAGTCGGAACCGAGCCGTCGGAGTCGTGGGGGGTCATATCGTAGCCGCTTGTCACGCCGGAGCGGAACGACTCGGCGACACTCTCGGCTACCAGTCCTGAAGGATTCATTTCGTCAAGACATTCAATCGCCTCGGCAACTACAAAGAACGACCCGAAGACCACGACAGCCTCCTCCTGGCTGCAGGAGGAGATCGCCCCCTCCACACCGACCGCAACGGTTCCGGCATCGATCGTCTCGATTCCTGCCTCGCGACACCAGTGGGCGATTTCATCGGAGGGGAGCGATCGGGGATTGTCGGCACTGACGGCATGAACGGTATGGGCCAAAGGAGCGATCAGTCGTGCAACCTCCCCCACGTCCTTGTCCCGCACCGCACCGTACACGAACCGGATGCTCTTTCCGGCCAGAGCTTCCTCCAGCGTTTCAACCAGTACCCGGACTCCGTCGGCGTTGTGGGCAACGTCCAGAAGGACATCCGGGGAGGACATGACGTGTTCGAACCGGCCGCGAATGCCGGTGTTTCTCCGGATCGATCCGAAGCCGCGACGGATCATCTCGTCGGTCGGAGTGAATTCCGCCGGAAGCATCGTCAGAGCAGCCAGGGCAAGCCGGGCGTTTTCAATCTGATGTTTCCCCGGCAGATCGATTTCGAGCCGGTTGAACTCCCTGTTCCCGACAATAAAGGAACCGATCGTCCGGGAGAGTTCCGTCCGGTGATGCAGCGCACGGCTGATATCTTCGGCAAAGACGAGAGGGGCACCGACAACGGTTGCCGCTTCAGAGAAGACCGAGCGAAGCCTGGGACGAACCCGACCCACGAGGGCCGGAACGCTCGGTTTGAGGATACCGGCTTTCTCCCGGGCGATCTCCTCGTAGGTTTCCCCGAGATGCCGCGTGTGATCCAGTCCGATCGACGTGATAATCGAAAGGAGGGGATTGACAACGTTCGTCGCGTCCAGTCTCCCCCCCATACCGGTCTCCAGCACCACAATATCCGCCTTCTCATCGGCGAAGTATCGCAGCGCAATCGCCGTGGTCCCCTCGAAGAATGTGCAGCCGATCCGTTCGATCTCCGGCATCATTTCCTTTGCATACAGAGCCAGCCGTTCTTCGGAGATGGGCTCCCCGTTCACCCGCATCCGCTCACGGAAGTTGACCAGATGGGGAGAGGAGTAGAGTCCGGTCCGGTATCCGGCTTCACAGAAAGTTGATGCAATCATCCCGCAAACGGAACCTTTGCCGTTGGTTCCGGCTACATGGACGACACGCAGACGTTCGTGAGGAGAGCCGAATGCTTCAAGAAGCGCTCTGGTCGGTTCCAGTCCAAGCTTGACTCCGAAGGTCTGACGTGCAAAGAGTCGCTGAAGGATTTCGCGAAGATCGGGATCGAGAATGTGGTCAGGCATGATAAACAGATGTTTTGTGGAGTGTGTGATTCCGCCTCTGCTAATATAACGGTAAGAATGTACCGGAGGACGGAACCGCCGGGATGAAAGAAGGCCGATCGTCTTTCCGAGACGATCGGCCTTGCTGAAAAACCGACGGAACCACAAAGTCGGCTACTTTTTCTTTGCTGCGGCCTTCTTCGGTGCAGCCTTCTTTGCGGCCTTCTTCGCTGCAGCCTTCTTCGGTGCAGCGGCTTTCTTTGCTGCGGCCTTCTTCGGTGCAGCGGCCTTCTTTGTAGCCGGCTTCTTGGCTGCGGCCTTCTTGGCTGCTTTCTTCGGTGCGGCCTTCTTCGGCGCAGCGGCCTTCTTTGCGGTCTTCTTGGCTGCGGCCTTCTTCGGTGCAGCAGCCTTCTTTGTGGCCTTCTTCGCTGCAGCCTTCTTCGGTGCAGCAGCCTTCTTTGCTGCGGCCTTCTTCGGTGCAGCGGCTTTCTTTGTGGCCTTCTTCGCTGCGGCCTTCTTCGGCGCAGCAGCTTTCTTTGTGGCCTTCTTTGCTGCAGCCTTCTTCGGTGCAGCAGCCTTCTTCGCAGTTTTGGCCATACGCCTCTCCCTGTTTGTTATAGATGAACCGTTCTTCCTTCCGTGCTATCGAGGCTACGGAGGAGCTTTCTGGAACTATGTAGTAATGCCTGAAGACTCAATTGATCAGATTGATCAGCCACCCCCCGTCTTCGACTCATCGTACAGTCTTCGAAGCAACTGC
>CBFGQN010000604.1:0-2764 GCA_965650895.1 uncultured Ignavibacteria bacterium
ACCGGTCGTAAGTGAGGCGTGCGCCGTGTACGATGCCGTCATGTCCGTTTCCGCTCTCGTCCTCTGCGTTCTCGTTGAAAGGATACCAGGCCACCGGGCCGTCGCTCTGCCGCCAGTCTCCCATATGGTAGATGTAGGCGATCTCCCGGGGGCTCAGCGCACGGGCGTAGAGGCTGACGTCGTCGATATCGCCATCGAAGAACCGGTCAAGATTTCTTTCGACTCCGATGTAGAGGGGGGTCGGGTCGAAGCGCGAGACGTTCAGCCGTCCCCGCTGCGTATAGACCTGGCGCACATCGGTTACAGGCACTCCGTCGACATACTGAAGAATAGTATTGTTCCGTGGCGAGACGGTGACCGCCAGCATGTGCCACCGGCCGTCGTTCAGCGCCGTGGTTCCCCGGCGTTCGTCCGACCAGTCTCCCTCGTCGCCGATCTGCGTGACGATCTCCCCATCCTGTCCGAGATGAAGCTGATAGCCGGGATAGGAATTGTTCGGCGGACCCTTGCAGACGACTCCGGCGTATTCCGCCTGCTCTTCGCACGATCTGATCCAGGCGACGATCGTGAAGTCGTGCCGGCCGAAGCTCAGCAATTGATTGTGCGGGATCACCACGTGGTCTCCCTCGGCGGCGGAGAAGTGAAGAGCTGCTCCCGGACGACCGAACCGGTCGCTTGTCGGCGTCCCGCCGATGACCT
This sequence comes from uncultured Ignavibacteria bacterium, assembly GCA_965650895.1. Lineage (GTDB taxonomy): Bacteria > Bacteroidota > Ignavibacteria > OLB7 > OLB7 > JAGWAZ01. Next base: position 700 of record CBFGQN010000604.1, read on the forward strand.
GTCCGTGGAGTCCGCTGCCGCTTCCATCGTTTGCATTTCCGTTGAACGGATAGGAGGCGACCGGTCTCTGAGCGGCAAGCGAAGCAAAGCCTGTGATAAAAAGTATGGCAGTAATGCAGAGGACACGGGTTGAACTATGCATGATGGTCTTGATAAACGGTTAATGAAATGAGATGAACATTTCTTATTGAATCAGGAGGAAGAGTGACCCTCGCTCCGGTGTTATCTTTGCACCTGTTCGTACTGAAAAGACACCGCAGAGAGATAAAGTTCTTAACGATTCGGGGAGCGGATACTTCCGCATGAAGGGGGAGAGAAGGGCGGATCGACAGGGATTGATTGTGATGGGAGTGAATCTGCGGATGGTTCCGCACGGCGAACGTGACGGAACGGAACGATGAAGGGGAAGTTCTCCCCGTTCCGACGGTCAAAACATCCGGCATCACGCTTCGGCACGCCGTTTGTGAAGACCCCCGATAATTACACAGGCAATTTTTACCAACCAGAACAGGAAGCGGGTATCGACAGTTGTTCCTCCGTACAGGGCGTTTGAGAAACACTCGGATTTGACGGCAGCAAGACTCCCTTTTCCCGTCGTGGAAGGGCCGTCCGACCGAGCATCGAAAGCAAACAACCATACTCATACTATATAAACGGAGGCACACATGAAACGCAACGCCATTGCATTCCTGGGAGCGCTTGCTCTTCTTTTCACAGCGGGAACCTACTCCGCGTCGGCACAGACGGCCGGAGGCTCGATCCTCGAGCAGGTTTCCCATCTTCTCAAAGATTCCTATTCGTTCGGATTCAACAGCAAGGGGACATCCCTGACGCTGCGGAACACCGTTACCGGTACGTCCGGAGTGATTCTGGACCGGAACGAGGGATCGGTCATCATGCGGATCCATCTCGGCAATCTCTCGGCTCTCTCGGAGAGCGGAAGAGAGGCGGCCCGGGAGAAGATCACGTTTCTGAACACCGACCTTGCCGTCGGAACGATCCTGATCGCCGACGGAGGAGATGTGATGATGGAGCACTACGTGCGTACGATGTACGCGCAGGCGACCGGAGTTGCGGATATGGTGACCCGCTTTGCAGCCGAAGCTGCCCGGCAGAGAGTCGCTCTGTTCGGATAAAGGGGAGACGGGACGACCGGTTGAACAGGGGGGCGGAAGTGATGTCCGATCGACGATGAACAGCCAGGCTCCGGACACCGCCCTGATGAGAAGAAACGGAGACACGTTGGTATTGGTGAATGAGGCGAGGGGGATTTGTTCCCCCTCGCTTTTTTAATTTAGTCCGACGATCACTCCGCTACTCAATCACGACGTTCAACTCCGTCGCCATGCACAGAATCACACGCACTCCTGTTCGGCTGTTAACAATCCTTCTCTTTCTTCCTTTTGCCTGCACCGAAGCCGAGCGTGAAATGACGGATTCCCTTCCCGTCGACTCCGTACTCTCTGCCGAAGACAGTATAGGGAGATCATCCCCTCCGGTGCTCAGCTACGATCCCGGATGTTCGGACGACCGCCAGTATGCCGGGGGGGAGGACCCCGAGGATTTCGGTATAAATCGGAAGCGCTATATCCTGCGGGATCTCGCTACCGGCCGGTACCATACGATTGAACTCTGTCATGGCCTGCTTCTGCTCCGTGATGGTGCGATGACTCTTGACACATTCGAGACGTTGGCCTATACATGGGACTGGCATACTTACGGGCAGTCGGTGGAAGTCCATGATTCCATCATCCTTGCGAACGAGGCTATCGGGAAGGGGAACAGTCAGTCGGGCTACGTGCAGTTTATCGGAATTGTTGACGGCAGGATAAGACTCTTGGCGCAGGTAGGATCCCGTGGTTATAACCCTGTCGACTTCGGCTACTATCAGCTCACGTATGAAATAGCTCGGAAGCCGCTCCGGATCTCCTGTCGGGAAGAAGTGTCCGGGACCGGATCGGAAGATGGGGCGTCACGGGAAATTGAAGGAGAGTATCGCGATCAGATACTGCATCTTGATACGAACGAGCATATTCTTTACAGTCATCGGCTTTCTCTGAGCGGC
>CBFGQN010000605.1:0-2757 GCA_965650895.1 uncultured Ignavibacteria bacterium
GATGGAGAAGATGGGGTTGCGGTGGTAGGGGGAGAGAGTTGAGAATGCAAGGTTCACAAAAGGGAAGGTGATATAACGACCTTCCCTTTTTGCTGTGTTAGCACGTATATCTGCACAAAACTCCAAAGACTCTTTGGATGCCGGATGATGAAGCAATCCGCGGACCCGTAACTTCTCTTACCTTGCAGAGTCACTCCCCTATGATCTTCCGCCGATGGCCGGAAGTTTTTTGCCGGATATGATGTATGACGATTGCAATCAACAAGGTTTCCGGCTATATTGACGCGACGCGAATGTTGTACCCATGGATTCCGATATCGTATCCTCCCTGTGCAAATCAGGATGCGCTGCCGGAGCGTTCGCCGTGTTTCCCCACCCTCTGCACCCGCACGAACGTTGACCACTATATTCTAACGACATAACGCAAGACCTCTATGGATCGTCGAGCATTTCTGACGGGCCGCATCCACTCCCGCCCTCCGGTGAAGGAAGGAGATTCCGTTGCGCGACCGGCCGCAGGACTGGAGCCGTACGTGCCGAACGCATCGCAACCCTGGGATGCCGTCCGGGTCGGCCACCTGCTGCGCCGCCTGACGTTTCTTCCACGCTGGAACGACATCAGCACGCTCCTCGGCATGTCCCCTTCGGCGGCGGTCGACCTGCTGCTCGATACGCCGAGCAATCCGGCTCCTCCGGCAATGGCCGATAATATCACCGAAAGCCTCGGCGGACTGGACATCACCTATCAGAACATTATTCGCGGACAGTGGCGATCGGACCACCGCGCGCTGCAGGGCTGGTATGCCGACGTGATGAAGGATGCCGGGTTAACCGCTGCGGAGAAGATGACCGGATTCTACAGCAACCATTTCGCCACGGAGTTCGTCGTCGACCTCGACTTCGTTGTCGCCCCCCTGCTCTACCGGCAGAATGCGATGTTCCGAAACATCGGACTCGGGGACTATCGGGACCTGATGCTCGGCATCACGCTTGACGGGGCGATGCTGGTCTATCTGGGAGGGAATCTGAACATCGCCGGAAACCCGAACGAAAACTACGGTCGGGAGATGCTGGAACTCTACACGACCGGACTGGGACACTACACCGAAGGGGATATCAAGGAGGCGGCCCGCATTCTGACCGGGTGGAAGGTGGCGCAGTACAGTGACGAGGCGGCACCGAACGGCTTCTTCAATCCTTACTTCCTGCCGAGAGATCACGACACCGGAGCGAAGCAGTTCCTGAACGTCTCCTTTGCCGCACGCGACCCGGATTCCAACACGGAGTTTCTGGTCCGTCGCGACGAGGTGAAGAAGATGATCGACACGATCTTCGAGCAACGCCCGCAGGCGGTCGCCGAATTTATCTGTCGGAAGCTCTACAGTTTTTTTGTCTACAGCAATCCGGCCGGATCGGACAACAACGTCATATCGCAGATGGCGCAGATCTTTATCGACAACGATTTTGAAATCAAGCCGGTCCTCTCGACTCTGTTCAAAAGCGCCCACTTCTTCGACAATCTGAATCTGGGAGCGCAGATTAAGACGCCGGCGGAGTTTGTGGCCGGACTGGCGCGACAGATCGGCGAACCGTCGAACATGGTCGGAGCGCTGAACGAGATGGAGATGGTCCTCTTCGATCCGCCGAACGTCAGCGGATGGCCCGGCTACCGGGACTGGATGACGACAAGCACGTTTCCGATCAGAACCGAGACGGCAATGGGAGTGATCAACGGGATGAGCGACCAGACTGCCCTGAACTTTGTGCAGCAGTTCCCGGACTACGAGGATGTTCACATCCTCGTAGGAAACATCGCCGCCCTGCTCCTCCCCCGTCCGATGTCCGACGGACGCCGGACCGCACTTGAGGCGAAACTGTTGCAGGGAGCTCCGGACTACGAATGGGAAAACATCGTGGCAAACGCAGGAACGGCCGGACTCCGGATCAGGGAACTTCTGTCGACCATTGCGTTGCTGCCGGACTTTCAGCTTTGTTAGTGGAGGGGTTGGTTTTGAGGGGTGAGCGGTCAGCTTTGAGTAGTGAGCGGTCAGCTTTGAGCAGTGAGCGGTCAGCTTTGAGCCATGAGCGATCAGCTTTGAGCAGTGAGCGGTCAGCTTTGAGCAGTGAGCGGTCAGCTTTGAGTAGTGAGCAGTCAGCTTTGAGCAGTGAGCGGTCAGCATTGAGCCAAGAGCAGTCAGCTAATTCTTTGAACCGGATCTATGACCGACAGCTTCCGATATGATTAGCGATAATTGTTGATAATCCTTGCTTTGCTGATAGCTCATTGCTGATAGCTCATTGCTGATAGCTCATTGCCGATAACCGATAACGCACGGCTGATGGCTCATTGCTGATAACTGCCGACAACTGATACACCATAACTCAACATACTTCCTCCGATGAAGCGACGTTCATTTCTGAAAACCACTGCGGCGGCTACGGCGGCAACTCCGTTTGTCGTGGGCGGACTGAAGGGGCGGGCCAGTTCTTCGCTGAAGATGCTTGCGCAGCTCCCGACCGAAAGCGACCGGGTTCTGGTCGTCATTCAGCTCTTCGGCGGCAACGACGGCCTGAACACGCTGGTACCGGCGAACGATGACGAATACTACCGGATCCGTCCCGCGGTCAGCGTACCGAAAGCACTTGCGTGGAACGGACTGGGAGATGTCTTCCTTCACCCGGCACTGACCGAGGGGATCAACAACGGGATCGCCGGAATGCTGGAGGTCGGGAACCTGGCCATTGTGCAGGGGGTCG
>CBFGQN010000606.1:0-2753 GCA_965650895.1 uncultured Ignavibacteria bacterium
CACCTCGGCGTCAACGGAGACGATCTACTATCAACCAGGAGATTCGATACCGCTTCTTTATCACTTCGGTGATTCCATCCGCTACGGCTATCCGGGGAAGGAAATGGAAGTGGTCCAGGCAACCCGGCAGAACGGTTCCTATCTTGATCAATTTACCGCCGAGGGAGATGCGGGAATCCTTCTTCCATTCCCCCCCACATTTTTCTTTTCCGGTGCCGCCTATTATCAGGTACGGAATTCCAGTCTTTCGACACATGCTACGACGAAGGTGGTGAACTACCCAGCGATTCCCAAAGGGATTTTGTCGTTTGCCGACGGCAACTATAACTATACCGAGTATGTCGCCTTCGACCCCCGTTCAGGCCAGCCCCTCATCTCCCGATCCCGCGATGCATTCGACGGCATGACGCTTGAACAGGCTCCGGGGGGACATGTGGGAACGTATCACAACTATGTCGTTCCTCTGGCCGAACGTTATCCCGAACGCGGCCAGATCTCGGGGAACGAACGTGTGTTTATCGATACCGTCGGCGAATTCGCCGTCAACAAGGGGACCAGCGGAACGACCGCCTACCTCGACTTCCCGGGGGGGAGTGAGAATACATGGCTGAAGAAGTTGACGCCGGGCGATCTGGTCGAGTTGACGCTCGTCACACCGCAGAGTGGGGAGACTGATGCGGGTCGATATCACGTTGAGGCGATTCAGGGGAATGTCGTCCTGCTCGATTCTTCACTGAACTACAATGCGGCACTCGATCCGGCCTTTGCCCGGAACGGACAAGTCTTTGTCGAGGTGATCAGAAGCGGTCGGGCCAATGTGCCGGGAATGTCGCTCGGAAGCGTGACGACATACGGAGAGACGCCCGAAGAAGTCGCTGTCGGAGCAAATATTTCCTGGTCGGGAGGGAATGCAGCCGGGCGGCTGGCCCTTGTCAGCACGTTAAATTCGATGTATGGAACCGGGTCGGGGACCATCAACTCATCAAACGTCGATGCGGGCCTGAAACTGCGACATTACACGACCGGAACATGTGCGACGGTATCGGGACTCGGTGAATCGTGGAGTTTCAGCACCAGCGGCGACACGATCTTCATCGGCATGGCTACCTACACCGATACCATCGTCGATCAGGGAATCGGCGGCCGATTCGATCTGGATGACGCCGGACAGATCGTCTTTCGGTCCAACGGGAATCTTCGCCAACTGAACAGCCCCCGTCTGAATCCGACCGAGCAACGGGTGTTGAACTTCACATTCTGCGGCGATGATCCGGCATTGCATGCGGTTGCCGGAGTGATTGCCGGATCGGCCGGTGTGATCAGCGACACCGTTGACTATGACGGAGGAGGAGTCCTCTCGATAAACGGTGAGCACAATGCGTTTGAGAAGGGGGAAAGAGGCCGATGGTCTCCGCGGACAGCCTATATCTATCGAACCGACATTGTTCCTTCGAGCGATCACAGTGCTACCGAACGCATTTACAAGGATGGTGGGGTTTTTAACGAGTTCTCCCTCTTCAACTGGACCGAGCCGGGATCAAGTGATACGGTCCACTGGATACAGCTGGGAGAGGTGACGAGGATCAACAAACACAATATCCCGTACAGTTCAATTGACCCGCTGGGGAGATCGACGACGACGGTGTTTGACTATGGACCGGTGCGGAATCTCCTGCCGGTACTCACGGCCTGGAATGCCGAGGAGGCGACGGTTGCGTTCGAGAGCTTTGAAGTGCATGACGATGGTGATCTGAGCGGCAACGTGAGTGATGATCGTGCACACGCCGGAATGAAATCGATCACTCTCGGGGCAAGTTCGCAAAGCACCTACAACATGGAGATCACGATCAATGATCACCTGCTGGAGAAGGGAGGAATTCTTCGCTTCTGGTCGACACACGACGGCGACGACATCCGGGTGAAGTACGCGTCGGGTGCATCTACATTGATCGTACCGGAACGGTTGGCGCGAGCCGGAGAGTGGGTCCTCTATGAGGCAACCTTCCTGGGTGATTCTATAGACACATATTATAATTCGGGCAGCTCGATGCTGATCCGCTTCCGAAATGAAGGGGGGGTGGCCCTCTGGATTGACGATGTCAAGTTCCAGCCGTCGGATGCGATTGCCGGAGCCACGGTCTTCGATCCACGGACGTTCCGACCGGTTGCCGGATTCGACGATCAGAATTTTGGTGTGTATCCGGTCTACGACGGTCGCTCGTCCGGCTATGCTTCGCTGGTCGAGACGTCGCGCGGACTCTTCACGATAGGAGATATGCACGGGCATATCCCCGGCACACCTCGCGACTGGCTGGGCGAAGGCTCTCCCTTTACCGGGACGATGTTCTCAGGGGGCGGAAATCCTGCATCGAGCTTCAACGAATCATCAGCCAATGATGGATCTGCCAACCGTGTCGGTCTGGATCTTATTGATCTGCACATCGGTCTGTCCGGGACACGTCTCAGGACATTCGGTCTTGATCCGGCGGAGTTGAAAGCCGAGATCAGGAAGAGGGCAGTACGGCTGTCGGCTGAGGAGGAAGCGCTCCTTGATCATTATGAAGCCCTGAGCCTTCGCTATGACGAGGTAGTGGCCGGAGAGAAAGAAGGGGCTGTGGAAGAGGGAGAAGAGCGTCTTGCCCGGGAACTGGAAACGATCGAAGCCGAGCGGGATGCGATCCTTAAACAGCTTGGAGTGCATCCGGAAGATCTGAATAAGTAAGGGCTGTGAATCTTGTCTATAGATAATCACC
>CBFGQN010000607.1:0-2753 GCA_965650895.1 uncultured Ignavibacteria bacterium
CCATACGATTTGCGATCAGGGAAAGGTATTAGGGCCTTTCCCTTTTTTATATCTCTTCCTTCCATATCAGAACGACCTCAACCGGATTCTTCGGAAGATAGTGAACTTCGGCGTCGCGGGCGGGATAGCCGAGGGGGATCAGAAGGAAGGGGCGTTCGTTTTCCGGACGATCCAGAAGGCGGGCCAGAAAACCCATCGGACTCGGCGTATGGGTCAGCGTCGCCAGTCCGGCCCGGTGGGCCGCAGCGATCAGCATCCCGCAGGCGATGCCGACCGATTCCTGCACGTAGTAATGCTTCATCCGATTTCCCTCGTCGTCCAGACCGTAGCTCTGCGCGAAGACGGCGACCAGACAGGGGACCGTCTCGATATATTCCTTGTTCCAGTCGGTCCGGAACTGCCGCAGATCCTGCAGCCACTCCTGCGACATCCTCCCCTCGTAATTCTTCCTCTCCTCTTCTTCCGCCCCCTCGCGAATCCGTCGCTTCAGTTCCGGATCGCTCACCACCACAAAGCTCCAGGGCTGCTTGTTTGCGCCGGAGGGGGCCGAGTTCGCCGCGCGGATGACCTCCCGGACGACGGCCGGATCGACCGGCTCCGGGCTGAAGTTTCTGACTGTCCGCCTGCGGCAGAGATCATCGGCCAGCTCCGCAACCCGACGGAGCGATTCCTCCGATTCGTATCGGTGGAAGTCCAGAGGGATCATTGCCGGAAGAGTATCGTTGTCCATCATGTTCTTTCTGACTTCTGATTATTGAAACGTTCCCTTTTCGTTGCCGGATGGGAGCGGAGGCCACGTTTCTTACGTTCGCGTTACGTTTGCGGTCCTTCCTCCGGCCCGCCTCCATGCGTTCGGCAGGAACGGCAGCCGGACGGCATCGGCGTACCGGAACTTACTCTTCTTCCCTGCGATGACGGGGCAGCCGCTCAACGGCAAAGTCGACGAGTGCGCGCAACGGAATCAGCCGGGAATCGGCCAGACCGATCTTCCCTTTACCGACCGAGACAACGTCCTTTTCGAAATCGGCGCCGATCGCGGCGAAGTCCTCGCTGTCGAGGTCGACATCATCATATTCCACCCATTGCCGTTCGCCGTCGACAACAACCGGAGCTCCCTCCCTGACCCTCTCCTTCCCCGGGTAATCGGCACGGTACTCGGCCAGATGAATTGCCGTGCAACTGTCGTAGCCGACGCCGAGCAGGAGAACCCGGGCATCTTCATCGTAGAGGCGGGCCAGAGGAGAGGTCTCCCCCATACCGTAGTCCAGAACATGTCCCCCGACGATCCGCTCCTTCTTTTTCCCCCAGGCCGCAAAGGAAGTCTTCGGATGATCGCTCCGGAGAACGCCGTTCATGCCCCGGAACGTCTCGGGAATTTTCCCCATACCGTTGCTGGTCGTCAGATCGGCACGGTACGGCGGCATCGTCTCCCGTATCGGTTGCCACCAACTCTGCGGAACGGGGGGATTGCACCAGTCTTTCGGATCGGAGAGGACGGCCGAATGCGTCGGCATCACCAGCGTTCCGTCGGGACCGAGCACATGAACCAGAGCGAGGATCACGGCCTGGGGACCGCCGCAGACCCAGCCGATCGACGAGAGGGAGGAATGAACGATGAGCGTCATCCCGGGAGCAATCCCGAGACGGTGAAGGTCGGACTCGAGATCGTTGATCGTTACCAGACGGTTCAGGCCGGACATGGATTTTCGATTTTCGTAAAGATGATATATCTGCTTTGAAAGCACAGAAAAAAGAACAGGCTTCCTGCAACTATTCAACTACCAACCACTCAACCACAGCACCTCTTCACTCCCGGCTCTTGACTCTTCACTTCCCTCTCCTCAACACCCGCATCCCGAAATCCCTCACATCCCGCCACCGACCGAGCACCCGTCGTGGCGAAATACCGACCAGCTTTGCAACGAAAAGGATACTGATCGTGCCGAGCATCCAGAAGCTTGCAACGACCGCCCAGGCCTCTCCCACCGCTCCCAGACGCGGAACAAGGAGGATGGAAACGCCGACAAAGAGAAGCAACGCGGAAAACGTAGCGATGAAGAGGCGACGGACCTGACTCATACCGAGGAGGATGTAGCTGTTCATACTGAACGGAATCGCAAGTGCCGCAAGGCTGAGGATACGAAAGAGGTCGGGAGCGAGATCGTATTTTCCCTTATAGATAAAACCGAAGACTTCTTCGATCGGCAGTATCCAGACAAGGAGAACGACCGGCAGGAGAATAATCGTCATAAAGGCGATCATCTTCTCGATCAGAACCGTCAACTCCCCCTTTCTCTGCTGCGCGCTGAGGCGGGCAACCGCCGGATAGACGAACAGGGCGCCGGCGTCGCGAATCCCCTCGAATCCGCGGAAGAACTTCTTCGCCACATCATAATTTCCGACAACTGCAGCATCGCTGACCAGAAGGGCAAGCAGGATCACATCTCCCTGGGCAAGGAAGCCCATTGTCGCGGCCGAACCGAACTGGGCGAAGCCGAAACGGACCATCCGCCGAAGTAACGGGAAATCGAACCTGAACGCAAAACGGATGCGCCCGGCATACAGCAGAAGTCCGACCAGCGAAGAGAACCCGGCGGCGGCGGCGGTCACATACATCATGTCGATCTCGTCAACCAGCCACCCGGTCTGCCGCCCGTGCAGCAGAAGCGCAATAGTGGCTCCCGCCCAGGCTGCGTCGACGATGAACGTCCCCCGCGTATCGATGTGAAGCTGCGCAGTCTTCAGCGTAAAGT
>CBFGQN010000608.1:0-2750 GCA_965650895.1 uncultured Ignavibacteria bacterium
TGACCCCGCTGGTCGAAATCGCCTTTCGGCGCCTGACGTTCTTCATGTTCACCACGAAGTTCAAGTCGGAAGCCGAAAGCGAGCAGAAGTTCGAAATCAAGCGACCGGTGGCCACGGCTGATACGACGAAGCTTCCGGAGGCGGGAACGGCACTGGTGAAGATCGCTATCGACGAGCAGGGGGATACCGCTCTCTGGTACTCGGTGACCAACGAGGTCGATCGCGCCTTCGTCTACGAGAAGGCGGAAATTCCGGACACGATGCGAAGGACTGCGTTGCTCCCGATCGGCAACGATACGCTGATGCTTGCAAAGCTGGTGCGGGCCACCCGGTTCAGGGATTCCTATAAGCAGGACTCACTAATGGGAACGGCCGACAGCGCAAAGTACCAGCCGATCCAGTTCGCCATCGACGCCGACAGGAATATCGATTTCCAGGTCATCGAGGGACTGATGGAGGTGATGCGGAGTCAGGGGGCGACGATCTTCAACTTCGTCACGGTCAACCAGAAGGAAGGATAGGAATCCGCAAGGGTAATCGCCCGGCATCGCCGAAGGTGTGAAGAGTATAACAGAACGATAAATCAATCCGATCAAGAACCGATGGGTGCAGTAGATCTTGGTGCCGGCAGTGGTCGGCGAGTGAAAAAAGGGAGCGGCGTAAAGAAGCCGAAACGCGTGGGCTTCGTGCTGGACATGACTCCGCTGGTCGACATCGCCTTCCTCCTTTTGACGTTCTTCATGTTCGCCACCACCATGGCACAACCGCAGATGATGGAGATGCGCATTCCGCCCGATATCGAGCAGGAAGTAAAGGTAAAGAACGAGGATCTTCTTTCCCTTTATATAGCGGATGACGGTAATCTCTTCTATCGCATAGGAGTCGACACCACGTTCAAGTCGTTGAAGTCGGAAGACCTGCGCGATTTCTCCGTCAGAAGAAACGCCGAGAAGGGGAATGAACTGGTGATGGGACTGAAGATCCATCCGCAGGCAAGTTTCGAGCAGATGGTGCTGGTGCTGGACGAACTGAACAAGGCCGAGGCGATTCTGACGGAACAGTACCCGGCGGAGAAAAGTATGGAGCGGAAACGCCGCTTCGCAATACAACGACTCGATTCCCTGGAACGATATAGACTGGAGCAATTATGAGTGTGCAGGAAGCATTGAAACTCGGGGCGTACGACCTGAAAAAGTACGCCAATCGGAATCTCGGGATTGCGTTCCTGGTCGCCATGTTCATCTTCATCCTGCTGTTCAGCATTCCGACGATCTTCGCAGCTTTCAACAAGGCGGGCGAAGCCGGGGAGGACCTGACCTTCAGCGGTCCGGTGACGCTGGAGGACTTTGTGGAGGAGGATGAACTGGAGGCGCAGGAGAACGAAGTGCCGCCCGAGGAGATTGTCCCACCGCCGCCGCCGCCGATGGCGGCTGATATGCCGCAGGGGACCGGATCGGTAGGAGCTGCAGGTCAGTTCGAAGCAACCACCGAGGAGTTTGAAGGCCCGTCGGTTGCCGACATGAGCGAGATCAACTTTGCTCGTGAGGGTGGAGGCGAGGGAGGCTTCAATCCGGATGACTTCGGGGATCTGGGCGATATGGACGTTGATCTGAAGAAGCGGGAGGAGAACGTCAGCAAGGCAGTAACAACTTCGACCGATCCGTATCCGGAGTTCCTTCCAAATGCTGAGAAGCCCAAATACTCGGAAAGCGATCTTGTGGCAAATACAGTATATCCTGTCATTGCCTCTCAGGAAGGGCTTGAAGGAACAGTCCACGTAAAAGTGAATATCGATAAGATGGGAAAGGTCCAGAAGGTGTCGGTTGCCAGAAGCACCAGTGAGATATTCAACCAGAGTGCGCTCGAAGCTGTTCGCAAGACAACATTCAGCCCGGCAGTCCAGAACGGCTATCCCGTGGCAATGGCAATTACGATACCGGTCAAGTTCAAGCTGAATGACTGAACCGGCAATCCGGATTTCTGCATGAATGCCTTGTTGAAATGCCCTTCGCCGGAAACGAAGGGCATTTGTTTTGAATGAAGTGTCGATGGCCAGGTCCACGCCGACATATTCACAAGCCTTCGGAGGAGAATTGCGATGCGTAACCCAGCAATACTTGTCGGTTATGTTCTCGGCGGAGCCATGATCGTTGCAGGCCTCCTGATCCTGACCGGTCTGTTCAGACTGAGGGCGGCGTGGGATCCCCTCTTCGCCACGATGTTCGGTCTGGTCGTTCTCCTCTTCGGCATCTATCGGATCGTCATTACCGATACGAAACGTCGCCGTCAGGAACGGGAGGAGAGAATACAGGGGAGAGAAGAATAGCTAAGTTTGCCCCCTTGTCATCCCGATTTGATATTGGTTCCATTACTGTAGATCCGCCGGTGCGGAGAAAGAGAGGTACAAGGGTTATGATACGCCGTCATACTTGTTTGAGAAAGAATATCCCCGCATTGCTGGTTGCAACGGTTCTCACACTGGTGATCGCAGGCTGCGAAGCCGAAGAACCTTCGGGAAGCACTCCGACCTCCGGCAAACTTGTCATCTACGTCGATGAGATGTACGATCATCTCATCCGGTCCCTTGCCGACTCCTTTACGACAAACCATGCACCGAACATATCGATAGAGATCCGGACGGTTCAGGCACGGGAGGCCGTGGGCGAACTGATCAACCTCTACCTGGCTCACAGAGCCGACACATCATCGGTTGATACGTCGGCAGCCGTGGCGATTATTATCGGCAGAGA
>CBFGQN010000609.1:0-2741 GCA_965650895.1 uncultured Ignavibacteria bacterium
TGCCACGAAGCCCCTTTTCAACGTCACCGGAACAGGTCTTCCGGGAGCACAGATTCAAGTCTATGTCCGCGGAGAAGACACGCCGTGGAATTACGCATCCTATTACACCGCCACCGTTCGTCCGGACAGTACATGGAGTGTGGAAGTCGGCATCTCGTCATCCGATTCTCTTCTCTACTTTTTCGCCCTTCAGCTAACGCCCGACTCCGAGAATTCGATACCGGCAACGACGGAGTGGACTCGCGTCCCGACGCACATCTTCTCCCAGGCCGCCGCAAACATCGTCCGCTATCGTCCCACCCCCGATCTGAACGCTCCGGCGACGTTCGTCTTCGACACCATCCTCTGCGACAGGCCTTTTTTCGACACGATCACGATCAGCAACCGGGGAGCCGCCCCTCTGAAGGTCAACACTGTCCGATTCGCCGGGCCGGGAGTGACCATCCTGTCAATCATCTCCTATCCGCTGGAAATTCCTCCGGGAGAGACAGGCTCGATCATTATCCGCTACAACGGGCCGACCGAGCCGGGACTGAGCACCGTGCTCCTGCAAATCGAATCGGACGATCCGGGGGCGGGAAAAAATCCGTGGAGAATCGAGCTTCGGATCTTCAATGCAACGAAGGCCTATATCGACCCCGATCCCGACAGTCCTCCGGTTGTCGACTTCGGCGAGGTGCGGGTCAACTCCTCGCTGAGACGGAATGTTGTCATCAGGAATCTCAAGGATGTCGTCAGTACCGACATGCTGATCGATTCGATCTGGTTCAAGCCGCCGACCGTCGGCATCAAGACCATCTCGCGCAGCATACCGAAGGACACACCGATTCCGCCGGGAGATTCGCTGGAAATCGAAGTGGAGTACACTCCAACACAGGAAGAGGAGCTGACCGATGTCTACCTCTGCGTCCGGATGGCCGAGCCCTGTCTGGATACGATCTGCTGGCAGTTGACCGGCAAGGGAGTACGGTCCGCAATCCTGACCTCGAAATCATCGCTGACGATGAAAGTCTCCCCCTGCGCCCCGACCGATCCGGTCTACGACACGGTCGTCGTCACCAACAGCGGGAGTACGCCGATACGGCTTCTCGGGAGGACGCCTTCCCCGTCAGCCTTCTTCAAGGTTGTAGATCCGGCTTCGGGAACCATCACGCTTGAGCCGGGGGAAAGTCAACGGATTATTGTCAGCTACCTTCCCGGAGCAGGTTCCCCGTTGACCGGAACGCTCACCATCATCACGGATGACGCAACGCTGTCCAATATCGAATTGAATATCGATGTGGAAGGAGGAGCAACCGGACTTGCCGTTTCGGTCGATTCTCTCCGTATGTCCACCGCCTGCGTCAACGACCGGGTCTACGACACGTTTGACATAGATAACACCGGGTCGGTCGGTGTGACGGTAACGCTGAGGCTTGCCTCCGCCGGGCAGGGGGCACAGGCATTCGGCTACAGACCAACCAATTCATTCGGCGTTGCAGCCGGTGCAACGCAGGAGATAGAAATCCTGTTCACAACAGCTACTGCGGGAATCTTCGAGGATACGCTCTTCATTACTGCAGAACCGTGCGGGTTGCAGGATACAGTCATCCTGCGGGGTGAAGTGATCGGATTGCAGGTGACCGCAACGCCCGACCCGATCGACTTTGCCAATACTCCGGTCGGTATCGGAACCCAGCTGGTAACGACGATCACCAACAACGGAGGCCGGTCGGTCCGCATCACAGGGGGACAGGTTATCCCGCCGAATGTCGGCGTCACCATCTCTGCGTTCCAGACATTCCCCGTAATGATCAATCCCGGTGCCGACGACTTTATCAGCGTCGATTACCTGCCGACATCCACCACACCGATTCCGCCGGGAACGATTCTGGAACTCTTCATCGATTCTCCCTGCAAGGATACGATCCGGATCGAGGTGACCGGACAGGGGACCGAGGCGGGGCTTTCGGTACGACCGGGACTTCTTGATTTCGGCGGCGTTCACTACTGTCTCTCGGAAAGCGATACGGTCTGGGCAAGGAACATCGCGACGGCGACAATCGGGATCAGGAGCATCACGACGGACCCCGCCGACAACGGATTCTCCGCCGAACTTGTCGATCCGTCAGCCGACTTCATCCCGGTCGGCGATTCGGTTGCCGTCCTCGTCACCTTCGCGCCGACCGCGCCGCCGGACGGATTGAAGAGTGGGGTGCTGAAGATCGAGACGGACAACTCGCAGATCGGAACGGTCGACGTGCCGGTGCGGGGAGTTCGCCAGACCCAGTCGCTGGGCCTGAGCGGCGGTCCGTTTGCGCTGACTTTCCCCGGCGGGACCGACCGGCAGACCTTCACGATCACGAACAACGGAACGGCTCCGGTGCCGATCACCAGGCTCGTTCTCCCCCCGCCGTTCCGTCTGATCACCACGCGCCCCACTCTCCCCCGCTCGCTGGCGCCGAACGAGTCGATGGAAGTGGATATTGAATTTGCACCGACGACCGACCGGTTTTTCAACGATAGCATGTTTGTCGAGGGGATCACCCCGTGCGACTCCCTCTTCCTGCCGCTGATCGCGACAAGTCAGCCGATTCTGACCGGCGACGTCCGCTGGGAGGATGGGACGGGGAGACCGGGAGAAGTAATCCTGCTTCCGCTGAAGCTCCTGACCGATCTGACCGGAACCGGCGTCACAAGCTACTCGGTTGATGCAACGTTCAACGGGACGATGCTTCTGCCGCAGCGTGTCGTGCTCGACG